>JAYEOJ010000328.1:0-3015 GCA_034722835.1 Bacteroidota bacterium
AGATGCCGGTGCAGCAAACCCTGGGGGCCTCCCTGGGACTTCCCCGCCAGGATCCGGAAAAGGTGCCTATGGAGATGGATGAGCAGGCAATAAAAAGTGCGGGCTTGCTTCTGACTTCTCCGGTATCCTTTTTCTATTATAATTTTAGTAAGCATGCCAAATCGGCCCGGAAGGTATACTGGTTTAAAAAGAACCAGGAAAAACAGGATCAGTTTGATGCCCTTTTAAGTGCCGATAACCTCTCAGATATTACCGGCCTTAGCGGAATGGAACTTGAGAATTTTATAATCTTCCTTTCCAAACGCATCGTCTGCGATATGAACTGCACTGAGCTGGCGGTCTACAGCGAAATTCATGGCCTGTGGGAGGTCTATCAGGATTTGAAGGAAAGGGGGATGCTGAATGAAGCACAGTGATTATCCCTTTACGATCTCTTCTTTATCCTTATCCCAGAAAACGGTACGATTCTCTCGCTGAGCCATAATACCCATGGCGGCAGCAACGCCTTCTTCAAAGGCCTGGTCAATGTTACAGCTGGGCTGTATTCCTTCCCGAATGGAATGGATCCACTCTGCAATATGGAGGTGGGTGGTATCCACCCTGCGTCCGCCACGGTAGGTGTAAAGCAGTCCCCTTGCAGCAAAATACTGCTCGGTGGCTGTAGCTACAGTGTCAACGTTTTTACGTCCCGGAATATAGGTGTAGATGGGAAGTTCCGGATCGATCAAACCATTTTTGATTTGTTCTGCGTATCTGGTACTTTCCCTGTCTGCATAAACAGTCAGTGTATTACCAAATTCCATGTAGCCATCATGACCCATGATCGTCTTTCCCCTGTTGTTGTTGCTTCCCAGTGATGCACTGTAGAGCAGGCTGAAGTCCATGTCGGGATATTCAAGCACCGCTTGCCATACATCGGGTACCTCCCTGATCTCATTTACATAGTCCCCTCTCTTCTTGTCATTCCAGACATAGACACCACCTGAAGTAGATGCTGAAGCGGGAATCCCCATGCCCAGGATCTGGTTGATGGCATCAAATTCGTGCGTAAGCAAGTCTCCCGACAGCCCGGTTCCGTAGTCCCACCAGCACCTCCAGCGGAAAAATCGTTCCGGGCTCCAGGGGTGTTTTACATTGCATGGCTCCTCAAACATGGCCCAGTCAACGGTGTCGGGGTTGGCATCCGGATGGATGTCGTAGACCCAGGCTCCATTTGGGGAATTCCGGTTAGTACATACTTCAATCAGGTTAATTTTTCCAATGAGCTTCTTTTCAATGGCTTCCTTGGCCTTGATATAACTCTCAGTCTGCCGGCCCTGGTGGCCCAGCTGGTACACAATACCACTTTCCTTGACCGCGCTGCGAATGGTAAAGTTTTCGTCCATGGTCAGGGAAAATCCCTTCTCCGCATAGACATGCTTCCCCGCTTTTGCAGCATCAATGGTCATCTGAGCATGCCAGTGGTCTGGTGTGGCTATGATTACGGCATCAATATCGTCAGAAGCTAACATCTCCTGGTAGGTTCTGTACCGCTTAACCGCTGGTCCCATTGCTCCTCCGGCACCCTCTCTGCCAATATTGGCTGCAGCAGCCATGGCTTTCCCGGTATGCACATCGAAAAGGTCACAGACACCGGTAATGCTGATATTAAGGTCCTCTTGTTCCAGAAAATTGGAGTAGCGGTTGTTTCGTGAGTCTTCCGCTTCTGCCTCTTTCCAAGAATCAATGGTTGCCGGCTGAACGAATCCTGCAGCCTGCATCAGCTGTGTTCCGCGGATTCCATAACCAATGATCCCTATCCTGAGGGTATCACCATCGTGTTTGAATGGAGTATATTCCTTCTCATCGGCACTCATATTGAGCTCCTTGGCCAGTTTGTGGCTGCGGATGTGGTCCTGCCTTGTTTTTCTCCAGGTCCCATATGCCATGGCACCCAGTACCGGTACGGTAGCCAGGCCTTTAAGCACATCTCTGCGGTTCATCTTGCTACCGCCTGCATTTTTATCTTTATCAGTCATGTCAATCATCTATTTCTTGTTGAACAGAAATCGGTCCATCCCAATGGTCTTCCAGGTGGGAAACAGCACAATTACCCAGAGTGTAAGCAATTCAATCAGGTTCTTATTGACCCACAGGTAGCTACCCTCGGTAGGCATCGCAAAGTTCACTCCGATAATAGCAGGGTGGGAGAGGTAGTAAAAAGCCAGCAAAACAATCCCGGCAATGGAGGCAATCCTTGTAAAAAGACCTACTATCAATCCAGCTCCAATCAGGATAAGTCCCCACATGTTCAGAAAATCCATCACATTCAGCAGGGCCGGATTCCCGGCTATGGAATGGAACAATCCTTCAAAAAGACCTTTTGAATCCATCAGGTATCCAAGAGAGGACCAGTTGGGATTTAACAGTTTGACAATTCCTTCATAAAGGAAGTGCCAGCCGATGGCAACACGCAGGATCACCAGGGACCAAAATTGCCATTTTGAGTAATCTGTATCTTTTATCATTAGTTAGGAATAATAGAAGTAATAATAATTAATCAGGCGAATTTAACCATAATTGTGTTAAAAATTGACTAGAACTGTTTCAAATTGTAGGAAGTACACAATGATTTTTCAACCAGAACAGGCTATTCAGTCGACTTTTTTCCTTTCAGGTACTTCCCAATGATCAGTGCCATGATGATGACAAGGTAGAGTTGTCCAAATAGTGCAGTGAAGACTGCAAGGGATCTGGCCAGCTCAGTGCTGGGCGTGATATCCCCGTAGCCCAGCGTGGTCAGGGTGACAAATCCATAGTAGAGAAAAGTAGAAAATCCTGCTTCGGGTGCATCTACCTGTGCAAAGCTGCCGGGTACAAACAGATCCAAAATCACGAACAATATGGAAAGTGAAAGTCCGATGAGGAGGTAGCTGTTAATCGCGGACAACAGCGTGGATCTGTCAACCTCCCTGGCTCTGGCTACATGTACTACCAGCGCGACTGTCACCACAATGAAAAACAGGGTATTCAACA
>JAYEOJ010000329.1:0-3011 GCA_034722835.1 Bacteroidota bacterium
TGGGATGAGACTCCCGGCATTCCCGAATACCAGCAGTCAACCGGTCAGCCCATGGGAGCCGCACTCTATTACGAGGCCGATGGCATATTTGAAACCCAGGCTGATCTGGATGCATATCCCCACTGGGCAGGCGCTCAACCGGGCGATGTCAGGTTCAAGGATGTTAATGACGATGGTGTCATTGATGGTCTGGACAGAGTCAGGCAGGATAAGAGTGGTCTGCCCTTCTTTACAGCTGGACTAAATGCAGGGGTGACCTGGAAGGGATTGGACTTCTCTCTTCTTTTTCAGGGAGTTTCCGGAGCTGTTGCCTATATCAGTCCTGAATCGGGAGAGATCGGCAACTACTACAACGATTACGCTGTCAACCGCTGGACCCCCAGCAGTCCGAGTTCCACCTACCCCCGGGCCTGGAACCGTGATAATGAGTACTGGCGCAGCCAGGAAAATACCTTCTGGCTCCATAATACCGACTACATCAGGTTGAAGAACATCGAAATCGGGTACAGTCTTCCAAGCAAGGCTGTGAACACCATTGGCGTTGAAGCACTACGTATTTATACCAATGGATTAAACCTGTTTACCATCTCAAAAGAGAAACTGATCGATCCCGAGCTCACCTCTGGACAGGCCTATCCCTTACAGCGGATTATTAACTTCGGATTGACAATCACCTTTTAAACACTCAGACTATGAAGCAGATACTTAAAATTTTTATCGTCTTTCTGATAGTTGGTCTGACCAATTCATGCTCACCAGATTATCTGGAGCTTGATCCATTATCAGATTATTCAGATGCAGCTGTCTGGAACGATCCAGCACTGATTGAGACCTTTGTAAATAACATATACAGGAATGCACTTGGATGGCCTTATTCTATCGAGAGGCTTTCCGATTACATTGATGAATCCCACTTCACGCCCGACTGGGATGTGACAAACTTTAACAAATCTCTGATAACCGCTGATGGCCTTCTGGGCTGGGAAGTTACCTGGGCCACTCCACATACCCTGCATTTCAGGTGGGCACCACTTTACAGCAATATAAGGGCATGCAATATCTTTTTTGAGAAGATTGCGGAAATGGATTACGGAGATGATCAGGATCTGGTCCAGGGAATGGCAGGAGAGGTCTATTTTCTCCGTGCCTACACCTATCACTATCTGGCAGCACTCTATGGAGGAGTGCCTATTATTGAAGAACCCTATGGATTGAGTGATGAATTTGAGGTAGCCAGGAATACTTACGAGGAGACTATTAATTTCATTATTTCAGACCTCGATATGGCTGCCTCTTTGCTTCCTCCTGAACAGGGGGCTGCAGGCCGGGCCACAAGCGGTGCTGCCCTTCACCTGAAGGCAAGAACACTGCTTTATGCAGCCAGTGATGTGCATCATGCACAGTCAACCTACGCACCGGGATACAGCAATCCGGAATTACTTGGTTATACCGGTGGTAGCCAGGCTTCAAGATGGCAGGTTGCCAAGGATGCTGCTGAAGATGTTATGGATCTGGACTATAGCCTGGTTAATCCCGATCCTGCTCCGACGGATGACATCACCCAGAATTTCATTGACTACTTTATCTCTTACGGGTATGAATCCGAGGATATCCTTTTACAGTATTTTACACCCAAAACCGATGAAAACTGGGATGGATATAACCCGGCACTATATTGCGGCCCCAATGGCTATCACAACTGGGGTAATAATGTTCCCCTGGGTGAACTGGTGGATGAATACGAGTTTACAGATGGAACCAGTTTCGATTGGAACAATCCTGCTCATGCAGCAGCACCTTATACGGATAGGGAGGCAAGGTTCTATGCCACCATTCTTTATGAAGGTGCCGATTGGAGGGTCCGTCCCTCGGATGTGCAGGGCATTGATCCCTGGAACAAGATCCAGGTGGGTCATATTTACAACATGAGTGGTGAGATGATCGTGCCTGGTGTGGATACCAGAAGTGGTCCCATAGAGGATTGGAACGGAGGAAAATCCGGTTACTATGTGAAGAAGTTTATAGATCCCTCAGTTGATCCACAATATGTGAAGCAAGATGTGCCGTTCCGACATTTTCGTTATGCTGAGACACTCCTGAATTATGCGGAAGCTTCTATTGAGCTGGGAGATGAAGATGACGCGCGTACTGCTCTCAATTTGATCAGGAGGCGTGCCGGACAACCTGATATCACGGCTGTCGGAGATGATTTAATGGATGCCTATCGTCATGAACGTCGCGTTGAAATGGCTTACGAGGATCAGCGCTTCTGGGATGTCAGGCGCTGGGTGATCGGACCGGAAGCCTACCATCAGACCCACAGGGTAGATGTTCGCTATGAGACCGATCAACCTGCCACCAATTATCGCCAGGCCGATGGAAGCACCTGGGGGGACCCTATCTTTTCTGAAGCTGAACTGGGCGGAGACGCACGGGCCTGGTTGGATAAGATGTACTTCTTCCCCATCATGCGGGATGAAATGAATAAAAACTCATTGCTTATTCAGAACCCGGGTTATTAAGATTTGATTAATTGAGTTCTTAAGGCCATCCAAACAGTGCTTTTGCACTGGAAGGATGGCCTTTATTCTCCATGAATGGATAAAACAGTTCTTGCACTTGGTCTGTTTCTTATCAGCATTGCATTGGCAGGATGCCAGGAAAATGGGGCCGGTCCAGTTGAAAAACAGACATTTAATGATGGCTGGCGCTTCCTTCGGGCTGATGAAGGAGGTTCCGAAGATCAGTTCCTCCTTTCGGAATTTGATGATTCCGGGTGGGAAATTATAGGGATTCCTCATACTTCCAGGATTGAACCTCTGCTGGTTAATGATCAGTGGCAGGGGACATGCTGGTACCGGAAGAAATTTAAAATTCCTCCTGAGATGAAGCACAGAAAGCTCTTTCTTCATTTTGAGGGAGCGATGAATGTGGCTGATGTCTGGGTCAATGGTATTCATAAAATAAAACATCAGGGAGGGTATTTGCCCTTTGTCATCGAATTTTCGAAT
>JAYEOJ010000330.1:0-3007 GCA_034722835.1 Bacteroidota bacterium
GGAAACAATTGCCCAATGGCCGCTGGGTCATGCATCAGAAGAAGGATGCGGTATATTTCCGGGGCAGTGGGGCCACAGAACAGGGCGACAGGCCCTTCCTGGATCTCAAGAACCTGGAGACCGGCAAGTCCACCCGGCTTTTCCGCTGTGATCCGGATCGCTACGAGTCATTCGTGGCCTTTGCCGGAGATGGGGACAACTTCATACTTCGTTCCGAATCTCCGGTAGATGTACCCAACTACTACCTGGCCACCCCGGGAAAAAAGATCAAAGCGCCGGAAGGGGAGGCCACCCGGCAACTAAAACGGGTTCCGGTTACACAGTTTGAGGATCCCACACCGGAGTTGCGACAGATAGAAAAGAAAATTGTACGTTATGAGCGGGAGGACGGGGTCCCCCTCAGCTTCCAGCTGAACCTTCCTCCCGGATACCAGGAAGGGACCGCCCTGCCAACTGTGATCTATGCCTACCCCCAGGAGTATGCCAGCGCCAGCACCGCGGGTCAGGTCAGGGGCTCCACACGGCGCTTTATGCGTTTGTACGGGGCATCCCACCTCTATTTCCTGCTCCAGGGCTATGCCGTGCTGGACCGGACCGCCATGCCCATGGTTGGAGATCCGGAAACCACCTACAATACCTTCGTGCCCCAGCTGGTGGCCGATGCGGAAGCTGCGGTGGCCAAGGCGGTGGAAATAGGAGTGACCGATCCCGAACGGGTTGGCGTGATCGGCCACAGCCATGGAGGGCTTATGGTGGCCAACCTGCTGGCACATACGGATCTGTTTAAAGCCGGTATTGCCCGAAGTGGCTCCTATAACAAGACCACCCAGCCCTTCGGCTTCCAGTCCGAACGCCGCTCGCTCTTCGAGGCACAGGATGTGTACATCCAGGTTTCCCCGACTTTTTTCGCCAACGAGGTCAACGAGCCGGTGCTGATCATTCATGGGAACGACGACTCCAACCCGGGAACCCTCACCTTCCAGTCAGAGGTCTTCTACGAAGCCGTACGGGGATCGGGAGGTACGGCCCGCCTGGTGTTGTTGCCTTTTGAGGACCATGGCTACCGATCAAAGGAAAGCATTGAGCATGTGCTGTGGGAGCAGTTCAGGTGGTTTGAAAAATATATAAGGGAATAGAGACTTTTTATTTCCTGAACCTCTGGTGGGAAAAGAATTGTTTCTTTTCAATGGCCCGGATCGCTTTGTAGATCTCATACTGGCAGATCTGCTGGTCATGATGATCCTTACAGGTCCGGCCCTCAGGATCATTCTTGTACAGCCTGTACAGATCGGGCAGGGCTTTTTCAGAGTTGATCCGCCCAAGGGTCCAGACGGCGATATGCGTTTTGTCGGTAGGTGACTGGGCAGTATCCAGCAGGAAGGCGATCAGTGCATCTTCTGCTGATCCGGGATACTGCATCTCGGCAAGCTGAATGTTATTCCTGACATCTTTGCCGATCCATATGTTCAGTCCGAGTAAAATACAGCAGGCAAAGGCCAGCAATACGGAGACAATAAAAAGAAAACGCTTCATGTGCAGCTCTTTTAAGATGCCACAAATAGAACGTGGATGCTTTTCATGATATTGTCTATTTTGGGAAATCCTGTTAAAGCTCCCCCTTTACCTCGTATCCAGTATCGGTGATCTTAACTTCAATGGCCTCCACCGATGTGACAGCCTTGTCAAACTTCACCTTGGTCCATCCCTCTTCGTGGGATGATTCTACGGAGGCGATGCCATCCAGGGATTCCACACCTGCCTTGATGGCATTTTCACAACCGTCGCAGGTCATGCCTTCCACATCCAGGGTTACTTCCACCCACTCTGTCACTGCCGCAGGCTCTTCAGCGGCAGCTGCTTCGGTCTTTTTTGTTGTGCTGTTACAGGCTGCCAGGAGTACTGCTGCCAGAAGCAGCATCATAATTTTTTTCATCAGCTGTATATTTAATAATCAAGGGTAAGTATACGTCCTTTGGTAAAATTAAAAAATTGTTCTTTCTCGGCCATCTCAACGCCCTCTCTTAAATCTGCTTCCTCCACACCTGACACCTTCATACAAGCGGGACAGGCCAGGATGGTAACATTCAGGTTCACCAGGCGTTCGAAGATCTCATCGGAGCTGTCAAAGGGATCCATCTCCAGGTTGGGGGCATCTTTGGTGACCAGCTCGATCCCGTCTTTGTCGAAAAATACCAGGACGTCGTTGGAAGTGGAGAATTTGTCGGCCAGCATCAGGGCCATCAGTACATCATGGGTGTCGGCCGAACCTTTGCTGATATGGATAAAGGCCCCGTCGGTTTCGGTTTCGGGATCGGATGCGATTTCACCTTCGGTGTTCACCCGTATGCAGGCGGACATCAGGAGGGGTACCAGAAGGAGTACAATTACTTTTTTCATCTTGTTGGGTTTTAGTTTAATATGCTTAGAACATCCTGTCGGCAATCAGAACCAGGATAATCAGCAGGTAAAACAAATTTACTGTAATAAATGCCTTTTTCCAATGTTCCACAAGATTCCCTCTGTAGGAGAGCAGGAACATGCGGATAAGGAAGATGATAGCTGCCAGGATCAGAAGCCATGACATGGCCTGGTGCCTGATAATGGGAGTGGCAGGCAGCATGAGGACACATACCCCGGTGGCTGCAATCCAGACGAAACTGAGATTCCGGATTTGCCTTTGATCAAACAGGCTGGTAATTACGGGTAAGCCGGCTTCATGGAATTCATTACCAATTTTGATAAGCAGGAGCCAGTAATGTGGCATTTGTCCCACAAACAGCAGGAAGGCCACGGCCAGGATCTCCATATCCAGGGGATTTTTCCCCGCGGCTGACCAGCCGATCAGGGGGGGCAGGGCTCCGATCAATGCTCCGGGGAGAACAGCAAAGGCAGTGATTCGCTTAAGTGGAGTGTAGACCAGGTTGTACCAGAGCAGTGTGAAGATCCCCAGCAGGGGAGCCAGATAATACCCGGTAAGCATCAGAAGGGCTGTGCCGGAAAGAGTCAG
>JAYEOJ010000331.1:0-3006 GCA_034722835.1 Bacteroidota bacterium
ATACCTGCCAACACCAGCAGAGAACGGGGATTAAACCAGTTTTTCGATGACATATTCACCTGTAAATATAGTGATTTATCGACAGGAAGGAGGGGAAGTTATAAGGTGTGAATGTTGATAATTTTTCTTTTGAATTCTGGCTTGTTTGGGTACTTTTACCAGCCATTGGGGAGGAGGTATATATGAAGCAGTATCTTGATTTACTTACACATGTGCTGGAGCACGGGACCCGAAAAGAGGACCGTACAGGAACCGGTACCTTCAGTACATTTGGCTACCAGATGCGCTTTGATCTGCAGGAGGGTTTCCCCCTGATGACCACCAAAAAACTTCACCTGAAATCCATCATCCATGAACTGCTCTGGTTCCTCCAGGGCAATACCAATACCCGTTACCTCAACGACCATGGAGTAAGGATCTGGAACGAATGGGCCGACCAGAACGGAGAGCTGGGTCATATTTACGGATACCAGTGGAGAAGCTGGCCTGCACCGGATGGAACCCATATTGACCAGATTTCCAATGTGGTGGAATCGATCAGGGAAAATCCTGATTCCAGGAGACATGTGGTGAGTGCCTGGAACGTGGGAGAGCTGAACAACATGGCACTCCCCCCCTGCCACATCCTGTTTCAATTCTACATTGCCGATGGCAAACTATCCTGTCAGCTCTACCAGCGCAGTGCTGATATTTTCCTGGGGGTTCCCTTTAATATCGCCTCCTACTCCTTCCTGTTGATGATGATGGCACAGGTGACAGGGCTTCAAGCTGGTGAATTCATTCATACCCTGGGCGATGCCCATATCTACCTGAATCACGAGGAGCAGGTGCGATTGCAACTGACACGCGATCTAAAACCCCTGCCCAGGGTGAAACTGAATCCTGAGATCACATCGGTTTTTGATTTCCGTATTGAAGATTTCCTGCTCGAAAATTATGATCCCCATCCCCATATCAAGGGGGCCATTTCTGTCTGATATGGAAGCAAAGGTCCTGAACAATATCTCCATCATTGTTGCCATTGCCGAAAACCGGGCCATTGGAAAGGATAACAGACTGCTCTGGCACCTGTCGGACGATCTGAAGCGTTTTAAGAAACTGACCACCGGGCATACCATGATCATGGGGCGCAACACCTTCCTCTCGCTACCCGATGGTGCCCTTCCAAAGCGCAGGCATATCGTCATCACCGATATTCCTGGAGAATCCTTTGATGGATGTGAAATGGCCCGATCCATTGAGGAGGCCCTTGACCTGGCAGGCACAGAGGAAGAGTGTTTCGTAATCGGTGGAGGCATGGTATACAGGCAGTTTCTTCCGGTAGCAGGAAAGCTATATCTCACACAGGTTCATGAATCCATTGATGATGCCGATACTTTTTTCCCGGAGATTGATTTCAGCCTATGGAAGGCGCTTGTATCAGAGGAGGTAGAGGCAGGTGAACGTAACCAGTACGCCCACACCTATACAGAATTTATCAGGGCTTAACTACTCTTCCAGTTCCGGCCCGGAACCAATGCTGTAAATGATCCCCCACAGAGAGGTAAAGGCCGTAATCAGATAGAAGAGTAAGCTCAGGGCAATGGAGAGTTTCAAATCCAGTCCCAGCCACTGGGCCCCCAGCATAAATGTGAATTCTCTGGAACCGATTCCGCCAATGGTAAGCGGCAATACGGCTACCATGGAGGAGATCAGAAACACGAAGAGGTAACTTTCCAGCTTGCCAGGTGCATTTAGCGAAAACAGAATAAGCATTGCGGCGAGCACCTGTAACAACTGAACCACCAGGGAGTGTAAATTGGTGATCCGGAATACCGGCAGGAGGTATGGGAAAAAATGCCTGAAGATCAAGTAAGAGGCCAGAATGGAGAGTGGAATGAGGAGCCACACATACCAGACATATGTCTGCATGCCCGGAACAAAGCAGAAGAGCACCACAGCCAGGCAAAAGAGGGCCACCACCCCGATGATCCGGTCCATCATGACTGCCCAGAATATTCTCCGGGTAGCCACATCGAATTTCTTGTTCAGGAGGTAGATCTTATACCCGTCCCCCCCTATTCCACCCGGAAGAAAGAGGTTGTAATACATGCCCAGCAGATAGAGTTTCATATTGCTCCGCTGAGAGATAGTTATGCCGATGGAACCCAGGTACCGGTTGAGCCTGACCGCAGAAAGCATCTTGGAAAGCACGAAAAGAAGAAGGGCCCCGGTCAGGTAAAGCAGCTTCGACTGACTTATGGTTTCGAGCACCTGCTGTACTTCGATCTTCGAAAACACATACCAGAGTGCAGCAACGGTAATTGCCAGCTTTAAAAGGACTTTGAAAAATGGCTTGAGTTTACTCTTCACTGATGATGGTTCGTTTCACCCTGTAGGGCTTTTTACGCTGAGACTCATAGTAGGTCCTCATCAATATTTCTGAAATAATCCCGATGGTAATAATCTGAATCCCACCGATGGTCAGCATAAATCCCAGTAACAACAATGGCTTCCCCCAGATATCGTACCCCAGAAACTTCAATACAAGAAAGTAGAGATCGATGACGACACCCGCACCAAAGGTAAGGATGCCCAGGGTGCCGAAAAAATGGATGGGGCGGTTCTGGTACCTTTTAAAGAAGGTAACCAGCAAAAGATCACTTATCACCCGGAAGGTCCTTCCCATGCCATATTTGGATTTGCCAAATTTCCGGGGGTGGTGACGCACCGGGACCTGCTCCATGCGGGCACCCTGAAGTACCGCCAGCACCGGGATAAAACGGTGCAACTCCCCGTAGAGTCCGAGATTCCTGGCTACATCGCTTCTGAATACTCTTAAGGCACATCCATAATCCTTCAGCTTTACTCCGGTAATCAGCCGAATAAAGAAATTAGCGATTCTGCTGGGAACCCTCCTGGAGATGGCTGAATCTTTTCTGTGGACCCTTTCACCGGAGACCACATCGCAATCTTTCTCCTTCAGCGTTTCGAGCATCATGGGCACATCGGCCGGATCATTCTGCA
>JAYEOJ010000332.1:0-3005 GCA_034722835.1 Bacteroidota bacterium
TAAGAAATCGAGTGCTTCCACATTTTTTAAATCCTATGCCATCTACAACGAGATGGTAGACCTTACCTACAATGTGAAGTTGATGGAATACCTGAGAGCCCAGGTGGAACTTGAAATTCCCGTGGAAGATGATAAGGATATGCCGGGAAGGGTTGATGAGATCAACCTGAAAATTGTTATTCTGCATGAATTGGGTTTTATCGAGAAGCTTAAAAAGATCATTCCGCAAAACACCCAGCCCAATATGGCTAAATTTCTGACAATCTTGTGCAATGAGGATCCAGCTACCTGGAGAGACGTGTTAAAGAAGCTCAAGCATTTGAATCTCGACAACGACAAAGACCTGCTGACAGAACTAAACCTAAATAAAGCACATGAAATTATGACGGTGTTTGGTATTGAAATTGAAAAGGATTAATATTGTTATATGGAAAATATTAGTATCGAACCCACCAAAAAATCCCTTGAAGTAGAATGTTCCCCTGGCTACTTTAAACTTTCGGGAAACTCCATTCTGTCGGACCCCCGGAAATTTTTTCAACCAATCGTTGAATGGGTGGAGAATTATATTGCTGATCCAAAGGATAGAACAACCGTGGATCTGAAATTGGAATACGTAGATACGGCCTCCGTCCAGAGTGTTTTTGATATCATGAGATTGTTTAAGCCTCTTCAGGACAAAGACAAAGAAGTGGCTGTCAATTTTTACTTTGAGTTTGATGATCCGGAATTACTGGAACTTGGCGAGATCATGGAGGGGCGCCTTGGCATCAAATTTAATTTTATTGAGTATCAGTAGTTTTCCTTTCCCTTACTTAATTGTAAAACAGTATCCAAATGAGTATTAAGCTGAACCGTCGTGCATTTCTTGGCACTACGGGTGCCTTCATAAGTGGTACCCTGATGGCAAGTCCGCTTGCCAGTTATGCCCTGTCCAAAGGGAATAAAATTAAAGCGGTCCTGGTTGGAACAGGAGTGCGCGGAACTTCTTTCTGGGGAAAGACTCTGGTGGAAGATTTTCCTGAAATCCTTGAGTTTGTGGGTCTTTGTGATATTAATCCCGGCCGGCTTGAGTATGCCCGCGGGTACATGGGAGTCACATGCCCCACCTATTCTGATTTCGAAAAAATGGTCAGGGAAACCAAACCTGACCTGGTGATTGTGACCACTAAAGATTCCACCCACCACGAATTCATTATCAAGGGACTCGATCTGGGCTGTGATGTCCTTGCGGAAAAACCACTGACTACGGACGAAGATAAATGTCAGGCCATCCTTGATGCAGAACGCCGGTCCAACAGGAAACTGATCGTGGGATTTAATTACCGCTGGAGTCCCTATCCCACAAAGATCAAAGAGTTGCTGCAATCCGGAGCCATAGGCAAAGTCACTTCCGTGGATTTTCACTGGTACCTGAACACCTATCACGGCGCCTCCTACTTCCGGAGATGGCACGGACTCAGGCAGGCTGGCGGTTCCCTCTGGGTTCATAAAGCGACCCACCATTTCGACCTTCTGAACTGGTGGCTTGACAGCGATCCGGCCGAGGTATTTGCCTATGGCGACCTGGAGCATTATGGCTCCAATGGACCTTTCAGGGGAGATAAATGCCGTACCTGTTCACATAAATCCGAATGTAAATTCTACTGGGACATTACCAGGGACAAACGGGCCATGGACCTTTATGTCAATAATGAACACTATGACGGGTATATACGAGATAACTGCCTGTTCAGGCATGAGATCAATATCTACGATAAGATGTCGGCCCAGATCAAATACCGGAACAACACCTATGTGAATTACTCCCTGACCACCTATTCCCCCTACGAAGGGTGGAAAATCGCCTTTAATGGAACGAAAGGCCGCATTGATGCCTGGCTGGATATTCCCTTTATGAACAGCGAGAACATCAGTCAGTCCGATATGCATGAACTGGAGATGTCGCAGGACGAAGAAAACCTGCACAGCGATCCGGTGATCGTTCACAAACTGTGGGAGGACTACAAGGTTCACCAAGTAGAATACGATAAGGGAGGCCATGGAGGAGGAGATAAATTGCTGCACAAGCAGATATTCGAAACTCCCGGCAAGGAAGATCCATTTCAGCGGCCGGCAGGTGTCAGAGACGGAGCTATGTCCATTCTGATAGGCATTGCAGCCCGAAAGAGCATTGAATCGGGTCATCCGGTACGCATTGCAGAACTCACCGACCTGGAACCAAGGGTACGAAGAATATGATTCAATCTTTCAAAGAAATAGGTGATGAACTCACCACATTGATCTCTGAATGGGAGATAAAACTGGAAAACCTTCCGGAGCAAACGGTCACCTACAGGTTTAACAGCCAGAACAGGAGTATCAGACAGATCCTTGGGCATATGGTGGACTCGGCTACCAATAATACACACCGGGTGATCCATATGCATTACCAGTCCAGCCCTGTGAAATATCCCGATTATGCCAACCTGGGCAACAACGACCGATGGATCGCCATTCAGAACTACCAGGAGGAAGACTGGGGCGAACTTGTCAGGCTCTGGGCTGCGGTGAATCGTCATATGGTCCACCTGATCGGGCAGGTAAATGAATCCAAATTGAATCAGCTATGGACCTCTGCTCTGAATAAGAAAATTACCCTCCGGGAGATGATTTCTGATTATCCCCGTCATTTTAAACTGCATTTAAATGAAATTTCAGCTTTAATAAACCAACTAACAATTGAACATGATTAACAGACGTAACTTCTTACAGGCAGGCGCCCTTGCAGCTGCAGGTACTGCACTTGCCGGATGCACCTCAGGTGAAACATGCGCTCCGGCTGAAGAGTCGAAGCTGAATATCAGGCACAATCCCATAGGAGTAAGCACCTACTCCTTCTGGCAGTTTAATAAGCCCAAAGGCGAGCCGCCACTTGAAGAGATTATCGACCATGCAGCGGCCATGGGCTTTGATGGTGTGGAGCTGCTGCTGGTGCAATTAGCTTCGGAAGAGATTCCTTATCT
>JAYEOJ010000333.1:0-3003 GCA_034722835.1 Bacteroidota bacterium
GGTAGTTGATCAGCCTCACATTTTTGCCCCTGACGCTGCTTCAGTTGTAACCGGTTTTTAGCTAATCGCGCCGCGTACCCTCCGAACGAAGTTAGGTCAGCTCTAACTGGGGTTAACTGACCTTACTCTATCACTAACTCTATTGGTCGTTATGCTCCAGAATTATTTGAACCATCGGCATTGCATAGGATAGCCGTTTCTGTGTTTCTTGTTTATTTTCCTCTCGAATCCGTTTTAATTCCGCAGCACCGTAAGGTGAGAAAAACGGGTCTTCCCACTCTAACCAATCCACATCTTGAGTCGTTACCCCGCTTCTGATAAGAAGGATAAGTTCAGCCACCATTCTCCAATCATCACTTTGAACATGAGGAAGAACATCAGCGAGTTGAGATGAACGGATTACCAGATGACACCATGCAAAATCTAAAGATTGTCCCAGTACAAGTTCACCGATAGTTGTTATAAATCTTTCTATCTCGTAATAGTTGCGAGGATGTGTAGCCCACGCTTTAGCGGAACGCTGAATGATAACGGGGGAGGATTTCCCATTGAGTGATGTTACATCCTCGATAAACTGTAGTCGATGATTTGTGCTTAGTGCGAATACAACCCGATCAATGAAGCAAAGATGTAGGACTTTTTGGGGTGAATAGGACCGAGTGGCAAATTCGTAAAGAGATAGGAAGTGCTTCCCTACCGGTAAATCTTTTTCGAGAAAGAAAATCTTGAAGAAGTTGTCCCTTTTTAGCTGATCGATGTTCTCTGGGAAACTTGCTTTTGTAATTGGAGTGATACTCAGGAAAGCCTCTGAAAAAGTTTGTTTCAGAATCAGGGTAATACTTTTCAGGTGTGGATACATTACTCCATCTGGGTCATGAAATGGAAAAACAATTGCGGGTTTCATCTGCTGAGTATCGTTTCTCTGGTTATCCTCTTTTCCAGTTCTCCCCTTAGCTTCGAAACCAGTTCAGCCAACACATCTGGGTCGACGCCTACTTTTCTTTCCTCCTCCGGTCGTACCCAGATTGGTAGAGTTGGCTCTGGGTCCCATTCGTAACGCGGAATTACGTGCCAATGAATATGAGCCAGGCTGTTCCCGAGGCATTCATAGTTGAGGCGAAGCGGATGGAATACCGCCACGACGGAGTCGGCAGCATCGGTTACGTCCTTGAAAAGGGAAAGTCGTCGTTCCTGCGTTAGCTCGTGAAGATGCTCCACGTGGTCCTTAAGGATAAGGATGGAATATCCGACATACCGCTGGTCATCCGCAAGCACAACGTATGATTCCTCTAGCTCGGTGACGAAGAATGCGTTGCTTTGCTCTCGAATCTGTTGAATTCTATCGCATGCCAAGCAGGTCATTTTCTCTTCCTTGAAGATAACAATTAAGAGTATGGAATATACCCTGTATAATTTATTATAATCTAATGAGGGCTTTCCCCGCAGCTTGCTGCGCAAACAATAGTGTAAGATAAGATGATGAGCAATTGGTATCCAAGGTTACTGCGCAGTACCATCTATCCCTTCAGCCAGCGCATCCTAGAGCGAGATTTTTCCAGGATGATGGCAGAGGCTGAACAGAACCAGTTTAAGAGCCGGGATGAAATCCAGGCGATCCAATTTCGCAAACTCACCAACCTGATTGGGCATGCTTATTCGACTGTCCCTTATTACAGGGAAGAATTCACCTCCCGGGGAATTCACCCTGCAGATATTCGTTCGTGGGACGATTATCACCAACTCCCGATTTTAAAAAGGGAGCGCTACCAGGAAACCCCAAAAAAATTCTTGTCAAGCAAACCTCGGACCACCTCCGAAATGATGCGTAGCAGCGGTTCGAGCGGTAGACCTACTATTTTCTATCTCAGCCAGACGCTGAATGCAGCCGCAAATGTCAGCCGTATCCGGGCATTGAAGTGGTGGGGCATCCACCTGGGTGACCGGGAGGTCCGTATCTGGGGGGACATGTCGATGCTGGCGCCAGGATTCTGGAATCCGAGAAAAAGGCGATTGAAAAGGTTTTTCCATGACAGGGTACTGAACCGGCGTACTTATTCAGCCAATCAAATGTCCGATTTTCGTATGGAAAAGACATGGGGATCTATTCAGCGTTTCACTCCCAAATACATTTTCGGTTATGCTTCCAATATATACCAGTTGGCGAGGTTCATTGATAAAAGAGGATACGATGGGCGTACACTGGGTTTAAAAATTGCTGTTATCTCAGCCGAAATGCTTTACGATCCCCAGGTTGAATTTATCCAGGATGTCCTGGGCTGCCCGGTGGTGAATGAATATGGGGCAACGGAGACCGGGGTGATAGCTTATTCGCATCCATGCGGGGAAAACCACATCATGGAGGACTTTATCATTTTCGAAATCGTTAAATCAGATCCTGCTGATGAGTTCGGTAAAGTGGTCATCACCTCATTGGAAAACTGGAGTTGTCCATTGATCCGCTACGATCTGCAGGATCTGGTGATTCCATGGAAAAGTGAAAATCCATGCTCTCTGGGATTAGGATTGGGCAGGTTCAAAAGCTTGTATGGAAGACAGTACGACCTGATCGTTCTTCCCGGTGGCAAGATCGTTCACGGTCATGTGTTTTCTAACTTAATCTTCTACGCGAAGTGCGTGCGCCAATTTCAGGTCATCCAAAAAGAACCCGACCTTATTGAAATCTCGCTTGAGACGGTTAATAATGAACTTCCGGAAGCGGACGAAAACTTTTTACGGGACAAGATCAGAAAAAACCTGGGACCTGTCAGGGTGGAAATCAAACTTGTGGCGGAGATTCCAAGGGAGGACTCAGGAAAATATCGGTTTGTGCAATCGCGGGTCAGCGCGAGGTGAACCTGCCGACTTTATTCTATCCCACCCACTATTTTTTTCGACCACAAACCATTACGCCAGGTCAGAACGCACCACCCGGAATTTGCCAGAAGCCTCGCTGGGGATAGATGATACCGGTGTGATCGTGACTTCTACAGGTCCGAACAGGGC
>JAYEOJ010000334.1:0-2999 GCA_034722835.1 Bacteroidota bacterium
AAACGCTGGATGAAAGTATAGGGATCATAATGAAAAAGCTTACTGAACTTGAACTTGAAGATAACACAGTGCTTGTTTTCTTTTCCGATAATGGCCAGTTGGGAGTAAAATCGGGACTACCCTACCGGGGAAGTAAGGGCGATCTCTATGAAGGAGGCATACGGATGCCGCTGATCATCCGATGGCCGGGAATTGTTAAACCAGCCAGTACCTGCGAAGCCCTGGTTATCAGTAATGATTTTTTCCCTACATTCAGTGAGCTCGCTAATGTGAATGTGAAAGTGAAAGATATTGATGGAATGAGCCTGTTCCCGGTATTACTGGATCCTGAGAACAAGCTATCCCGTAAAGCACTTTACTGGCACTATCCTCATTATCATAGTGCCGGGCTTGGACCACAGGGAGCAATCCGCCAAGGAGATTACAAACTGATCGAATGGTTTGAAAAATCAATTTCTGGTAGTGATGGATCCGTGGAATTGTATAATCTTGAGAACGATCCGGCTGAACAAACTAATCTGGCAGATTCCTTACCGGATCTGGCAACAAAAATGTTATCTGACCTGCAAGCCTGGCGCTTACAGGTAGATGCACAGGATATGGAAAAAAGAAAATGAAACGAACATGAAAAATTTTGTATTCATATTACTATTTCTGGCTATTTCCTGTCGGCCAACAAACACTGACAATTATGGTGATCTGGCAAGCACAGCTGATGGCTGGCATGCAGAGGTAATTGCCACCATCGATCAGAGCTATGGCGGTTGGGATGTGGAGATTGGAGATGCTGACAATGATGGTGAAAATGAGATTCTTATTACAGGATGTCCGGAAAGTAAACTGGCCATAATAAAGAAACTTAACAAAAAATGGGCCCTCAATATATTGGCGGAAAACCTGGCTCAAACGCAACCGGATCCGGGCATGGGACTCGCTGTAAAAGTTGTCGATCTGAATAATGATGGTGAAAATGAGATCATTCTTGGCACCGGTCAGGAGAGAGGGGGGACAGCCTGGTTTTATTTGCTTCAAACCGACGGTGAAAAGCTTACACAAAAATTTTCCTATCAGGCCGATTGCAATACAAGCTCTTTTACTCACAACCTGGCAGTCTGTGATCTGGATGGTGACGGGATAAAAGAAGTCATTTCCGCTTATTGTGGTGGCGGTGAAATTATTCGCTACGATATTGACCAGGATCTGAATCATATCGACTCCAGAAAGCTTCATCAATTATCAGGCTCCGGTGAGGAATCTATTATTGCCGATGTGGATAATGATGGGCAGTATGAGTACCTGACCTCCAACAGCTTCCGCGAAAAAGCTGCAAAAGTCGAGATTTACGAATTTGATGAAACCGGAGAGCTTCTCCTTCCAGCCCGTATTGTATTGGACGGATTCGATGGTCGTGGCTGTTTTTATGCATCCCTGACAGTTGGCGACGTTGATAACGATGGCCTTAACGAACTAATCGTAGGATGGAAGGAAGACCAGAAAATAAATAAGGGAACTGTGCTTGGATATAAGGTAGATTCCATAGCCCATGAAGTGTACACTTTTGCCCATCAGGATGAAACGCTTGATTTGTCCTATTTTGAAAAAATGATGGAAATAGCTGATGCAGATAATGATGGGAGAAACGAATTGGTACTCTCCACACGAGGAGATAATATAAGTGAATTCATTACCAGTGATCACTTGGGTTATGTGCTAATGTTCAAAGTTGATAATCATGGAGCTGTTAACCGTGAATTACTTGTAGATTTAAATGAAAAGTATGCCGAATCTTCCTGGCTGGCCGTCGGTGATGCCGACAATGATGGGAAAAACGAGATTGTTTTAGCAACGGGAAAAGGAGACAGGACCTTACCCGGCATATCCCATGTGATTCTTGTTGAAAAAGATTAATCCGAGCAATAATGAACAGCATGTCAACCTTTGATACGATAACACATTCTGAGGGCAAATATATGCGTGCCCTGACTCTGATCTGGTGCATAGTTTTGTTCCTGAGCATGCAGAATGTATCAGGACAGGCATCTCTGTCAGATAGAGATCTCAAATGGCCAACGCAAAAAAAAGAGCATAAGCCCGGAACCTACTGGTGGTGGATGGGGAGCGCTGTTGACAGGGAAAATCTGACTTATAATCTTGAAAGTCTGCATACTGCCGGGATTGGCAATGTACATATCATCCCCATTTATGGTGTCAGGGGCCTTGAGGAAAAATACATTGATTTTCTGAGTCCCGCCTGGATGGAGATGTTATCCCATACCCTGAATGAAGCGGAGCGCCTGGATATGAATGTGGATATGAGCACCACCACAGGCTGGCCCTTTGGAGGTTCCCATGTAAGTCCCCGGGATGCAGCCAGCCATATTGAATATAAAATATACACCCTATCCGGAGGAGAATCCTTCAGTGAGAAAATTGCAGCTACGGATCTGCAATGCCTTATGGCATACTCTGCAAAGGGCGAGATAATTGATCTGAGCGATAAATACCTTGAAAACAGGATCACCGGCTGGTCAGCTCCCCCCGGAGAGTGGCAAATTTATGCCCTGTGGGAAAAAGGAACCGGGCAAAAAGTAAAACGCGCAGCACCCGGTAATGAAGGGCTGGTACTGGATCCGTTTTCAGTCTCCTCCCTGAACACCTATCTGGAGCGTTATGACAGGGCCTTCAGTCAGCAAGAAGGTTCCCGTTTAAGGGCCCAGTACCACGATTCTTATGAATATTACCATGCCAACTGGACTGAGAATCTACTGGATGAATTTCAATCGCGCAGAGGATACAACCTGAGACGTCATCTCCCGGCACTGACAGGCCACGGTACAACAGAAGAAATATCTCGCATTAAAGCCGACTACCGGACCACGATGGCCGAGCTGCACCTGGAATACATAGAGGAATGGACCAGCTGGGCCCACAGTCATGGCTGGATTACACGCAATGAGGCGCATGGTGCACCTGCAAACCTGCTTGATCTTTATGCTGCT
>JAYEOJ010000335.1:0-2998 GCA_034722835.1 Bacteroidota bacterium
TAGCCCTCACCTTGAACAATTTTTCCATTGTGCTCGAGCATGGGGGAATGGTAGTTGCCCCAGTGTCCGGAACAAAAGCCATAATAATCCTCAAAACCACGTCCGTTGGGATGGTAAGGATATTGCATGCCGTTATGCCATTTGCCATAGGCTGCGGTACTGTATCCTGCCGCTTTAAAGATCTCGGCGATGGTTGTCTCATCCATATCCAGCCGTTCTCCCCCGCCCCCGGTGCTGTAAACGCCACCACGGAAATGATAGCGTCCGGTTAACAATTCAGCACGAGTGGGAGAACAGACCGCACATACATAAAAGTTCTCCAGGGATGCTCCTGAAGAAGAGAGTTCATCAATGTTCGGGGTGGATATATTGCTGTTCCCGTGAACACTCAAATCTCCCCAACCCTGATCATCGGTCAGGATTACAATCACATTGGGCTGATCTGCCTCCTTGTTGGAAGAACAAGCGGCCATTAGCATAAGGGCCACTGTGAATACTGGGAACAGATATCTCATATTTTCCGGACTATTAACTATGAAACCCAAAAATAGAGATATGCCAGACAAATTGCAATCCTACTCGTTCCTTATGCTTTCCGCAGGATTTGCGGTTGCTGCCTTGTAGGAATGATAACTCACAGTAAGCATAGCCAGTAGCAATACTACCACGCTGACCAGAAAGAGCACAAGGAAAAATACACTCACTTGAAAATGAATATGATAGGCAAATTTTTGCAACCAGGCCTTCACTCCAAAGTAAGCTGGTATCGAGATCAATCCACTTATTATCAGCAGGTTAATTACTTCTTTGGACAGGAGACGCATGACAATCTGCACCGAAGCACCCATAATCTTACGTATGCCTATCTCCCTGGTTCGCTGATTGGTGGTATAGGAAATCAGTCCCAGAAGTCCCAGACAGGTGATAAAGATAGAAAGGAAGGAGAAGACCAGCAGGATCTGGCTGGTTCGTCTTTCGGTGGCAAACAGGGCATCAAATTCCTCATCCATCCAGGAGTAAAGAAAAGGTGCATCGTTTGTAAACTCATTCCAGGTCCGTTCCACCAGAGCAAGGGTTTCATCACGGCTTCCATCTCCCAGTCGTATGGTGATAAAACCTTCCCAATTCCCAGGCATAAAGTGCATGATCATGGGAGCGATCTCAGCTTGCATGGAAGCATAATGGAAATCCTTTACGACCCCGATCACGGGCTTAAAAGTAACCTCTCTTCCTTCATCATCGGGTTCCTTAAACCTGGTATTCAGGGGATCCTCAATACCAAGTGCCCTGACTGCTGCCTCATTAATTACTACCCCAAAGGAATCAGTGGGCATATCGCGGCTAAAAAATCTCCCTTCGACTATCTCCAGTCCCATGGCCTGATCAATATCATAGCTAACCCGTGTGGAAGCCAGAGTGAATATATCATTCCAGTCCCAGTCCTCCAGCCAATGGGCATTATCAGAATATTGGCGTGTGGGTATGGAGGTGGCATTGGCAGCCGAAATAATATTGGAATGCTGAATCAGTTGATCCTTAAACGCATCAATGCGTCCCTCCAGCACATCTGAGCGGTGTACCAGGAGCATGTTTTCCTTATCGAAACCAGCATCTTTATTCTGCATAAAATTTAACTGCCGGTTGACCACGATGGTACCCATAAGAATCACAATGGTTACTGTGAACTGAAGTACAATCAATATACTACGCAGCAGGCTTTTACCGGCAGAACTTCGTTCAGAACTGAAAACGGCTGCAGGTTTGAAGGAGGCCAGGATCACGGCCGGATAGGACCCCGCAGCCATGCCTACTAGAATGGCAAAAAAGATCAGCAGGGGAATAATCCAGGATTCCTGGAAAATATCAAAATGAAGCCGAAGCTGAATCATGTTGTTATATCCGGGTAAAAAGAGGTAAACCAGCACCACTGCAAGCACCAGGGCAATAAGACTCAATAATACAGATTCGGTAAGAAACTGGACCACCAGCTGTCTTCTCCTGCTACCCACTACCTTTCTTAAACCCACTTCCCGGGCACGGGAAGTGGAACGTGCTGTGGCCAGGTTCATAAAATTCACCCCGGCCATGGCCAGCATCAGGATAGCTGCCACCAGAAACACATACACATAGAGTGGATTCCCGTTTGGCTCAAGTTCATATTGCAAATCCGAATGCAGGTGAATATCCGTAAGTTTCTGAACCTTGTATCCGTAGGAGTTACCAGACTCTTCAAACTGCTCAACAGTCACACCCAGGAACTGTTCCAGGAGGGGTCCCACGTAGGTAACTAACATATCACGCATCCGGGACTCAAATTCCACAAGATCGGTCCCTTCTTTCAGTACCACATAGGTAAGATAATTATGATTGAGCCAGTTGGTGCTCCGGCTGTCTCCAAGGGTAGACAGAGAACCCAGCATCTTGCAATGGAAATGGGAGTTTTGCGGAAAATCTGCCATCACCCCGGTAATTACCGAAAGGTTGGTATCCTGCTCAATTTTCAGGTATTGACCAATGGGATCCTCGTCTCCAAAGTATTTACGAGCGTATTCTTCCGTAAGCACGATGCTTCGTGGTTCTGTAAGGCAGGTCCTGGGATCGCCCTTCAAAAGTTCAAAGCTAAATACATCGAAAAAGGTGGAATCTGCAAACATAAATTCTGCATCCGTTTCCTGGAAAATCCGGTCACCCTTGCGGACCATCCATCCGCCAGACTGCCTGATCCGGACCGCCTGTTCCACTTCCGGATAGTCATTCAACAGGGCCTCTGCCATGGGTGGTGAGGTAACCGCATGCCGCATTTCGGTGGCCGGCATACTTCCAGAGATCCACACCCGGTGAATTCGGTCCAACTTTTCATGAAAGCGGTCATAGGTCATCTCATTGATCACATAAAGCAGGATAAATATGGTGCTGGCCAGGCCAATGGTAAGTCCGAATATATTGATCAGGGTGTAGCCACGGTGCCTCCACAGATTTCGAAGGGCAACAAGAATAT
>JAYEOJ010000336.1:0-2986 GCA_034722835.1 Bacteroidota bacterium
TGAGATTGATTATATGCAATTTACAACCTTACTGAATATGAGTCAAATACTGAAGCATTACTTAAAGCTGATCAGCGGCGTTTGAAGCGTCCTGTGGCGCGGGTCACGAAGGTAGCAAAGGCAACCACCGATACAGAGCTTACAGGCATCAGGATGGCAGCTACGATGGGAGAGAGATTACCTGTAATGGCAAAGCTGATTCCAACGATATTATAGAGGAAGGAAATCAGAAAGCTGATCTTTACAATCTTCAGGGAAGTTCTGGTATACCTGATAAAACGGGCCAGTTTTGGAAATTGGGCAGATTCCAGAACCGCATCACTGGCAGGAGAGAAGTGGTACACCTTATTGGCCAGAGTCAGGGCCACATCGCTTTGCATCAGGGCTCCGGCATCATTTAATCCGTCTCCTGTCATCAATACAGTATGCCCCTGATCCTGCAGATTTCGGATAAAATCGGTTTTATCACCAGGTTTCTGGTTAAACAGGATGTGATCATGCTGAAACCATGTGGACAGCTGTTCCGCCTCTGAGTCATTGTCGCCCGAGACCAGGAATAGATCGAAGTCCTTTTTCAGCAGATTAAGTACCTGGTTAACGCCCTGGCGGTACTGGTTGGAAATGGTGAAATGCCCGTAGTACTTTCCATTTATTGAGATATGGACCTCCGAGGCCTTCCTGTCTTTTTCTTTCCTTGAATTGCTTACATACTCCTCCGAACCAAGCCTGATTTCCATATCCCCGACCTGGCCAAAAATACCCCTTCCTGACACTTCCACAAAGTGGGAGGGTGCCTGGTAGGTGATTTGTGGATGGGCCTCGACCAGTGCGTTACTCAAGGGGTGAGTGGATTGTTTGGCAAGGGAACAGAGGGCATTTAACTCATTTTCATCCAGGGGAATGCCTCCATAAGCCAGGCTGTGTTCATTGGGATTAGTAAGTGTTCCGGTTTTGTCGAAAACAATAGTGTCCACATGTGAAAGACGCTCGATCACACTGGTGTTCTTGATGTAAAGCCCGTTTTTCCCAAAGATGCGCATGGCAGATCCAAAGGTGAAGGGAATGGAGAGTGCCAGGGCACATGGACAGGCCACAATAAGTACTGCTGTAAAGACAAAGATGGCTGTATGCGTGTCTCCCCGAAAGAGCCAGAAAAGGAAACCCAGGGTAGCGATACTGATAATGGTAAGCGTGAAATACTTGCTTATAGTATCGGAGAGGGACTTAAGAGAATCACTTGGCTTTTGGTAGGTCCGGTCCTGATTCCAAAGCTCTGTGAGATGGCTCTGGCTAACCCGTTTCTGTACTCTGATCTTAATGATCTCACCCATTTGCCTTCCCCCGGCATAGATGAAGTCACCTTCGTTTTTAGTGACAGGATCAGCTTCGCCCGTTACAAAGCTGTAATCAATTCGGCCTGTGCCTTCAAGAAGGATGGAATCTGCGGGGATAAGCTCCTTATTGCGAATGATCAGTTCATCGTCCACATCGATATGTTCCAGCAGGATACTCTCCTCCACCTGTTTGTTGATGCGGGTAACAGCGATGGGGAAATAGGATTTATAATTCCGGTCAAAGGAGAGTGCTTCATAAGTTTTCCCCTGGTACCATTTTCCCACCAGTAGAAAAAAGATTAGCCCGGACAGGCTGTCACAATAACCTGACCCCCTGGCAAAAAGTATTTCATAAGCACTTACCAGGAAGAGGACCGTGATCCCAAGGGCAATGGGTAAATCGATGCTGATAGTCTTTTTAGCAAGGCTCTTCAAAGATGAGGCAAAGTAGTCGCTTCCGCTGTAGAATACCACCGGTACCACCAGGACAAAACTTAATATGCTCAAAAGAGTTTGCAGATTTTCCTCCAATGGTGCTCCGTTGAAATAGGCGGGCAGACTGTAGGTCATCACATTGATAAAGACAAAACCCGCAACTCCTATTCGGTATAGTAGCTTCTTGTTGGAGGGAGTCTCATCCTTCTTTTCCGAAAGGCTCAGTGAGAGATCGGGAATATAGTGAATGGAGGAGAGCAGTTCTACCACCTCTCTAAGGCTGATCTTCGAGTGGTCGAAGGTGATATCAACTTCTTTAGAGGTGAAATTAACCATCGACTGCCTGATGCCGGGATGGAGCATGTGCAGCCTTTCCAGCAGCCAGATACAGGAGGCACAATGAATAACCGGAACATAGAACTTTACTTTCGAGATCTCTCCCTCGGAAAATGAGATCAGTTTCTGCTTGATCTCTTCCTTGTCGAGAAATTTATACTTGTTCCCGAACATGGTGGTCTCTACCTTGATCCCCGGGGTAAGTTCCAGGTCGTAGTAGGAGTAGAGCCTATTCTCGTTCAGGAGCTGGTAGACGGTAAGGCAGCCATTGCAGCAAAAAGACAGATCGTTCCAGACAACAGGGTGCATCCCATTGTCGGCTCCGCAATGCACACAGGTATTATTTTTAATAGAAGCCATTATACCCGGAAGAATCTGCTATCGCTGACCAGGTTCAGGATCCCTGCACTTTGCTCATTGTCAAGACTCTTCTCAAATTTCTTTTCAATCTTTTCCTTTGGGGGACTTAAATAGGGAATGCCCAGGCTGAGTCCACGCAGAATAAAAAAGATGCCCACCACCACCACCATGATCGGGATAAGCTTGTTGATACGTTTGCGAACGGTCAGGCTCAGGAGGTTTCCTGCCAGGGAGATGCCCAGGAGCATGGGAATGGTACCTAGCCCGAAAAGAATCATATAGAGCGTTCCCAGACCAACACTTCCTGTGCCAATAGCCCCTGCAATGGCCATATAGACAAGCCCGCATGGCAGCAGTCCATTGAGCATGCCGATAAAGAACAAACTGGGGTAGGATCGGATGGAAAACATCTTCCCGATGGTAGTTTTGAGTTTGCCAACCACAGAGAACCAGCTTTTGCTCATACTATACTGGTTTCTGAACAGGGCTGGAAAGAGTATGGAGATAATCATCAGGCTACC
>JAYEOJ010000337.1:0-2982 GCA_034722835.1 Bacteroidota bacterium
CTATATGTACCTGATCTACGGCATGTACTGGATGATGAATGTGGTCACCGGACAGGAGGGAGTTCCCCAGGCGGTTCTGTTCAGGGGACTTCGCGAGGCCAGTGGCCCGGGCAGGCTTACCCGGAGGCTGGGAGTGGACCGGGATTTTTACGGGGAGGACCTGGTCAGCTCCGAACGGATCTGGATCGAAGAGAGTGGAGCAACACCCGGGTATACAACGGGCCCCAGGGTTGGAGTTGAATCTGCCGGGGAGCCCTGGAAGGACATGCCCTGGCGTTTTCTTATGAATCTAAACCCATAATTGTTATATATTTGCATACTTTTTAACCATCACACACTGCATGCATGGAAAATTTCCGTCGATATAATCTGATCCTCGGATGGGGCGTATTCCTGGTCTCACTGATAGTCTACCTGCTTACCATGGAACCCACAGCCAGTTTCTGGGACTGTGGAGAGTTTATTGCTACGGCCTATAAAATGGAAGTGGGACACCCTCCCGGAGCGCCTTTCTTTATGGTGCTGGGGCGCTTTTTCACCCTTTTCGCGGGGGGAGATGTGACCAAGGTGGCGTTGACCATGAATTTCCTTTCAGCCCTGGCCAGTGCCTTTACCATCCTGTTCCTGTTCTGGACACTGACCCACCTGGTGAGGAAGTTTTTCAACACGGAGGAGCAAAACAGACCGGTGGCCGCAATTACCATCTTCGGAGCTGCCCTGGTGGGTTCCCTGGCCTATACCTTCTCGGATTCCTTCTGGTTTTCTGCCGTGGAGGCCGAGGTATATTCTATGTCATCACTTTTTACAGCAGTGGTATTCTGGTCCATTCTGAAATGGGAGAATGTAGCCGATGAGCCCGGTTCCAACCGCTGGCTGATCCTGATTGCCTACCTCATGGGACTCTCCATCGGGGTGCACCTGCTGAACCTGCTGGCCATTCCTGCCATTATCATGGTCTATTATTTCAGAAAATATACTCCCACTGCCCGGGGAATTGTCGGGGCCCTGGCGGTCTCGGTGGGTATCCTCGGAATTGTCAATTACATGCTGATCCCCGGCTTAACAGCCATTGCCGGGAAGTTTGAACTGATTTTTGTGAATGGAATGGGCCTGCCATTTTATACGGGTGTGGTTGTGTATGCACTACTCCTGTTCGGGGGAATCATTTTTGGCATTTACCTGACCCACAAGCGGGGGAAGGTACTCTGGAACACCGTTCTTTTAAGTCTGTTCGTGATTATGGTGGGATACTCTTCCTATGCGATTATTGTGATCCGCTCAGCGGCCAATACCCCCCTGGATGAGAGCAACCCGGATACCGTATTTTCGCTGCTGGAGTATCTGAACCGGGAGCAGTATGGGGACAATCCACTGGTATATGGTGCATTCTTCAACCACAGGCCCATTAGCATCAGTGAGGGAAAAGCCAGCTATTACAAGGGCGAGGACAAATATTACCAGGTAGCGAAGAACAGGGAATACGAATATGACAAGGAAGCCAAAGGGGTTTTCCCCAGGATGTGGAGCACTCAGGACCGACATGCCAATGAGTATCTGTACTGGGGCGGGATGACCGAAGCGGAGTTGTACGATGTTCGCAGGGATGCTGAAGGGAATCCCATGGCGAACCAGATGGGTGGCTACTCTTACGACCGCAGCAGGGCCATTGGAACGCCCACATTCGGACAGAACATGCGCTTTTTCTTCCGTTACCAGGTGGGATACATGTACCTGCGCTATTTTATGTGGAACTTTGCCGGACGGCAGAACGATATGCAGGGGCACGGGGAGCTGACCAAGGGGAACTGGATCAGCGGCATCAAGTTTATTGACGGCGCCCGCCTTGGTCCCCAGGAAGATATGCCCTCCTCCATTGTGGATAACAAGGCACATAATAAATACTATATGTTACCACTTTTGCTGGGACTTGTGGGGGCCTTTTTCCATTATAAAAAACACCAGCGGGATTTCTGGGTGGTGGGCCTGCTTTTTGTGCTGACCGGATTGGCAATCCTGGTCTACCTGAACCAGTATCCCATCCAGCCCAGGGAACGTGATTATGCCTATGCGGCTTCCTGCTATGCCTTTGCCATCTGGATCGGGATCGGTGTGGCCGGACTGATCGAATGGGCTTCCAAAAGAAAGCGTTCTGTAATGGTCGCAGGAGCCCTGGTGCTTGCTTCATTGATCCTGGTACCGGGGATTATGGCCAAAGAGAACTGGGACGATCACGATCGTTCGGACCGCTATACGGCACCTGCCTTTGCTAAAAACTTTCTGAATTCCTGTCTGCCGGGTGGAATTATGTTTACCAACGGCGATAACGATACCTTCCCGCTCTGGTACATCCAGGAGGTGGAAGGGGTTCGTACCGATGTACGTATCGTGAACCTGAGCTATCTGACGGCTGACTGGTATATTGAGCAGATGAAGCAAACCTTCTACGACTCCTATGCACTGCCTATCAGCATGACCAAAGAGCAGTATATTCAGGGAGAACGTGATTTTGCCTACCTGGTGGATAATGCCGGGGTGTTAATTAAAGAGAAGTATGAGGTCAACCGGGCCACTTATGAGGATGAGCTGATTGGTATTTATTCCGATTTGGTGCAGGTATTGGAGAATTCCCTGCTTCAGCAAAATCATGCCAACGACTACAGGGCCATTCAGGCGCTGGAGAGCAATATGGACCCGCTTCGCCTGTACAGCTATATGCGTACTTTTAATTCGGAGGAGATTGCCAACCGGATTGAGCTGAATAAGGAAGAGATGAACCTGCTGACGGTCCGGATGGAGGGCATGATCAGGCGGATCGATGCGGATTATGCGCCCCTGAAAGAGGCCTTTGCATTTATGCTGAGTGATGATCCCCGCTTTCAGCAGGGACAGTACTTTATTCCGGCCAAGAAATTCGTGATCCCGGCCGATTCGGCCACACTGGCTCCCTGGGTGGTTCCGGAGAAATTCCAGGAGAACCAGGTG
>JAYEOJ010000338.1:0-2975 GCA_034722835.1 Bacteroidota bacterium
ACAGGCGGCCTGGGCTCATGTCGAACTGCCGCTTCAGGCGAGAAAGCTCCTGTGGAAGCTCCACTGGAAATTCCATCCAACGCTCCTTTTATCTGGGACAATGCCAATATCTACTTTCTCCTGACCGACCGTTTCTACAATGGAGATCCCTCCAACGATATCAATTTCGACAGAACCGGCTCGACCGCCAAGCTTCGTGGTTTTAAAGGAGGGGATCTAAAAGGAGTTATTCAAAAAATTGAAGATGGATATTTTGATAAGCTGGGAATCACCGCCATATGGACCACTCCCTGGTTTGAACAGATCCATGGAGGCACCGATGAGGGAACCGGACTTACATATGCTTTTCATGGGTACTGGCCGGGTGACTGGACCAGCATGGATCCCAATTTCGGGACCGAAGAGGACCTGTCCTTACTGGTGGAGACTGCCCATGCCCATGGCATTCGTATCGTGATGGATATAATCGTTAACCATACGGGTCCGGTTACAGAGACGGACCCGGTCTGGCCCATGGAGTGGGTGCGGACCGAACCCCAGTGTACCTACCAGGATTATGAAAGCACGGTTACCTGTACCCTGGTGAAAAACCTGCCTGATATCCGGACGGAATCCAACCGGGATGTAGAACTTCCACCACGGCTTCTGGAAAAGTGGGCCAGGGAGGGCAGGCTTGAGAAGGAGATGGAGGAGCTGGATGCCTTCTTTGAACGTACAGGCTATCCCAGGGCTCCCAGGTTCTATATCATTAAGTGGCTTACCGATTTTGTCCGCAAATACGGCATAGATGGGTACAGGATCGATACGGCCAAACATACGGAAGAAGGGGTCTGGAGTGAACTGGGCAAGGAAGCCCGGCTGGCTTTTGCTGATTGGAAAAAAGCCCATCCTGACCAGGTTCTGGACGACAATGAGTTCTACATGGTGGGTGAAGTATATGGATATGGAATCTCAGGAGGGAGAATGTTTGATTTTGGCGATCGCGAGGTGGATTTCTTTGCCTACGATATGGATGCCATGATCAATTTCGAATTCAAGGAAAGTGCAAAGATGTCCTGTGAGAAGCTGTTTAGCTCATACTCTGAACAGTTACAGGGCCCCTTAAAAGGAGTTAGCGTGCTGAATTATATCAGCTCACATGACGATGGCGGTCCATTCGATAAGAAACGGGTGAAAGTGCTGGAAGCCGGCACCAAGCTGCTGCTCTCTCCCGGAGCATCCCAGGTCTATTACGGGGATGAAAGCAGCAGAGAATTGATCATTCCGGACACAGAAGGTGATGCTACACTGCGCAGTCCTATGAACTGGGAGGAAATTGAATCCAATGAAGTCCGCCAGGGAGTGCCAATAGCAGAGGTGATGCTGCACTATCAGAAACTGGGACAATTCCGAAGGGAACATCCATCGGTGGGTGCCGGGTTACACCGGATGATCTCAGAATCTCCCTATATCTTCTCCAGGGTATATGAAACAGATACATACAGCGATCGCGTGGTGGCCGGACTGGATCTGAAACCTGGGAAAAAGATCATTGATTTGAATGGACTCTTTGAAGAGGGTACTGAATTATGGGACTACTATTCAGGGATGAAGCTGACTGTTAAGAACAACCAGGTGAGGGTGGATTCTCCATTTGAAATCGTATTACTGGGATTGTAAATGAGCTCTCATGAAGCCCTATAGCATCGATCCGGACCTGTTAAGCCTGGAGGAGTTCTGGGACCTGATTGCAAACAGGAGAATGCTGCCGGGCCGGAGTTTGCTCCAGGAGCAAATGAAGGAGCGCTTTGATATACTCGGCCAGTCAGGCATTAAAAACCTGGGGGAGCTACTGCGCATGCTGGGTACCAAAACAAAAATTCAAAGTGCGGCGGACCGGACCGGACTCTCCGTGGATTACCTGGTACTCTTAAAGCGGGAAGCGGGAAGCTACCTGGCCAAACCCTTCCCCCTGTCGAATTTTCCCGGGATTCCCTTTGAGTATGTGGAGTTACTGAAGTCCGGGGGAATCCGGAACACCAGGGATCTCTTTGAACAGGTGCAGGACGAGGAGGTTCAGCATGAACTGTCCACCAGTACCGGAATTCCTGCATATCGTTTAAAGGAGCTAAGCATCCTGTGTGATCTTTCCAGGATTACCGGTGTAGGGGGTATTTTTGCCAGGGTACTTTACGAAACAGGGATTCGTTCCACCCAGGAATTCGCCGGTACCGATGTCCCGGCGATCCTGAAGAGATGCCAGGCTGTAATCAACAAACATGGATATGCTGCTGGCAAGCTTGGGGAGAAAGATATCGAATATGGAATCAACTATGCCAATGTCGTTGTGGCATGCGATCGTAAAACAGACAAGCAATGAAACAGATATGCCCTTTAATGGCCTTCCTCCTTTTGCTGGCCCTTCAACCCGCCAGTGCACAACGGAATTTCTCCGATTCGGAGATCACCAAGCTTGTGCTGCTGGGCACCGGCAATCCCAATCCTTCCCCCGATCAATCCGGATGCGCCCTTGCCCTGGTGGTCAACGATACTCCTTATATCATAGATTTTGGCCCGGGACTGATACGAAAATCAGCCCGGCTGAGTCCCGCCTACGGGGGTGAAATCGGCGGACTGCAGACCAGTAAGCTGAAGACTGCTTTTTTAACCCATCTTCATTCAGATCATACTGCCGGCTATCCGGATCTGATCCTTACGCCCTGGGTCATGGGGAGAAATGAGCCCATGGAAGTATATGGCCCTGTAGGCATAGGGTCCATGACCGAACATATTCTGACCGCCTACCAGGAAGATATCAGGTACCGGGTATACGGGGATGAACCAACCAACGACCAGGGATGGAGGGTCAACTGGCACGAATTTGATGAAGAAGGCGAGATTTACAGGGACAGCAATATTGTGGTGGAAGCCTTTCCTGTGACCCATGGATCCTGGCCCAATGCCTGGGGCTTTCGCTTTACTACTCCAGACCGGGT
>JAYEOJ010000339.1:0-2957 GCA_034722835.1 Bacteroidota bacterium
TGATGGTACCGGGCACCAGTAGCATGGAGCCAGCCATACCGGTGCTTGCCAGAAAATCTCTTCTTTTCATAGTAGGACAGATATGTGAGTTTGAATACTACTTCAAGATAAGGAATTTTCGGAACGGTATTTGCGCCTTGAAGGGTAGTAAATCCTTAAACCAACAAGCATGATAAAAAGATACCACATACCAGCCATAGCCTTTTTTCTGTTTTGCACCTCCATTGCCCTGCTTGCACAGAATTCAGTCTATACCTTCCCCTTTGAGAACTCCTACAAACTTCCTCCCATGGAGACCTTTATTAATGTGGAGGAGATCTCCAGCACCTACCAGACATATGGTAATCTTTATACTACTGAGATCACCGGTTTGAGTGATGAGACCGTAGAGCAAACTTCTTCCACTTATATCTCGGATGTTAAGGCCATTGATGCCTTTCGCTTCCTGAAGTTTTATATGGAGGAAGAACTGGTGAGCCCGGGCGACGAGACCCACGGTTCGGTAGAGATGAGTATCATCTACTTCCATGAAAAGGGCCGTGTCAACATAGGAACAGCAATAAATATTCTCACCCTCGGGATAGGAACCCTCTTCGGGATTCCCTTTGCTACATCGATCACAGATGTAGAGGTAGAGGCCTCCTTCTTCAATGACAACAAGCAATTCATAGCTGCCCACCGGGGTGTTGGAAGGGGGAAAAAATGGATAGGTCTCTACAACCTCGACACCCGCCTTCCCCATCAAAGGGCATTAAAGGAGGCGATCAGCGAACTGAATACTAAGATTATGTCAGATCCAAAGCTGAGGGAACTTAACTCTCAATCGGCAGTTCCCGAACCCTGATATTCCGGAATTTCACTGTCATATGGACTCCACCATGCAACTGTAGTCCAATGGGACCTTCATCCACCAGGACCACACCGGTATAATCCACCATGGGTTCCCCATTCAGAAAGGTTTGGATCCGCTTGCCGGTGGCCACTACTTTCAGGTGGTTCCACTCCCCGACCTTATGAATCGCTTCTACCTTATCAGTCTGACCCGGATAGGACCCCAACTCATCTTTGGGTGCATAGATGCAGGCGGTCATGTCCTTCTGCAGAGAGCGTGAGATCCCGATCTGTACCTGGTGGGTAAGACCCCGGATAAACAATCCGGTATCGTAATCGTCACTAAGGGTGATGTATTCACACTCCACCTCAAAATCACGATACGAGGTGGTGGTCCAAATTATGGAGCTCTTTTCTGTGGGATTCTCACCCAGCATCTCTCCATCCACCGCTTTCCAGTCAGCCGCCTGCTCCACAGGATCACATTCCCAGCCTTCCAGACTATCACCGTCAAAAAGACTCACAGATGAATCACATGCAGAAGCCAGCAATCCAATAATTAATAACAATGCTATTTTTTTCATAGTTCTCATTTGAAAATGTTTGCGATTAACTTACTAACTCACTAACTCATTAACTCATTAACTATCATACCTTTTGCGGTATGATATACGGATGCCTGTACTTTCTTGTTAAGAGCATATTAGCCTCCTGGTTATCGATGAATTTCTCAAACTCCCCATTGAACTCCAGGGTTTCTCCTACCCTGTAGGCAATGTTGCCCAGATGGGGCAGACAGGTGGACATATGACCTACCAGAATATCACAATTCAGATCGGCGGGATCGCCCGAACGAACCGCATCAATAAAGTTGGCAAAGTGGCCTCCGCTGCTGGGAGCAGCACGGAAGGTCTTATCGCCACCCACTGCAGCATCTTCTGCCTCCATCCCGGATCCTGCAAAGGGCGCATCCTCACGCTCTCTGTAGGCTTTCCAGTTGGAACCATTCACTTCAAGCCAACCTTCGGTTCCGTAGAAGATATTCCCGATCTTTATCCGGGCGTTGGACTCGCTGTTTGTATAGCGGCCCCGGGTTTCAAATTCCAGGATCTTTCCGTCCTCATATTCAAAAATAGAGGTCTGGGTGTTCGGAGTTTCCTGGGAACATTCATGGGGTGATACACCAAAAATCCCACCCATGGATTGCACTTTCACCGGATGCTCCTTCTTACCGAGTCCCCAGCGGGCAACGTCAAACTGGTGGGGACCCTGGTTCCCGGTATCACCGTTCCCGGTGTTCCAGTGCCAGTGCCAGTTGTAGTGTCCGCGTTTTTCATTGTAAGGCCTGTAAGAACAGGGACCCAGCCAGAGATCGTAATCCAGGGTGGCAGGAGCTTCACTATCGGGCGATATGCCAAATGAATCCCTGGGCTTGAAGCAGGTGCCCCTGGCCATAAACACATCTCCTATTCCGCCATCATTCAGAAACTGCATGGCCTGCATCACATTGCTGATGGAACGGTTCTGGAAGCCCACCTGGACCACCCGATTGTACTTCCTGGCCGCTTCAACCATTTTGCGGCCTTCCCAGATGTTATGGGAACTGGGCTTTTCCACATAAACATGTTTTCCGGCCTGGCAGGCCCAAACGGTTCCAAGGGCATGCCAGTGGTTGGGGGTGGCCATGGCAACGGCATCAATCTCCGGATCTTCAAATACCTTCCTGAGGTCCTGCACCGCATCGGGTTTGTTACCTTCCTGGTTCTCGGCCACAAGCTCCCGGGAAGGCTCATGAAACTGTGTATCCACATCGCAGACAGTCTTGACATAAACTCCATCGTCATACATGCTCGAAAAAGCATCCATGAGTCCTTTTCCGCGCCCGCGCAATCCAATCACACCCATATTGATCCGGTCGTTGGCCCCCAGGATTCGCCCGTAGGATTTGGCTGATATTGCGGTGAGACCCACTGAAACTCCTGCAGTTCCAATGGCTGTTTTCTTGATAAAAGTTCTTCGGTTTTCCATGATTGTAGTGTATCTGTTTAGAAGTTAGTTGTAATGCAATTGCTTATGCCTAAATATAAGCAAATCATCCAGTATTTTGCTATATTTAATCTTCGCAA
>JAYEOJ010000340.1:0-2957 GCA_034722835.1 Bacteroidota bacterium
CCTGCAGCACCCACATCTTTGACCAGGCGCTGTTTGCACCATCCTCAGCTGAGAATTCTGTTGTTTCCAGCAGATCAATCGCTGTCTGAGTATTATCCGGATTGTAATCCATCTCATCAATGGAGTAGTAAAACCTTAGAGGTAATGCATCTCTTTTTACAACCTCTCCGGGTTGCAGGGCAGGCAATCCGGTTCTCCTGTAGTCAAACCAGGATTCGGTCGCAGCAGTCCAGCTTGCAATCCATTTTTGCTCCATTATCTGCTCCAGGCTTCCTTCATAGACTACTCCGGGATTAAGAATATAGTCGGCATATGCACTACTTTTTCCCCAGGCCTTCAAAGAGGCTTGCACTCCTGCCTCATAATGGATCTGAGCACTCTCTGAGGTCCAGCCTTTCAGTGCAGCTTCAGCAATTACAAAATGCACTTCAGCGGCCGAGAGTAAGCGTGATTTCAACTGTGGCCCTGATGTGTTCATATACCTCTCATTAAGATGCGAGGCATGTGGATTCAAAGGGGCCTGTCCCCAGTTATTGTCCGGATTCATATTATATGCCTGTGGTAAATTACTCCACGATGGGGGGAGTCCCACGAACTCTGGATCCTCATCAGGTTGAAGCCCGAACTGATCCACATACTGGTTCACGGCATCGGGACCCACATAACGTATCCCATTGACAGTTTCATCCCTGTCTGCAGGCGAGGCCACCACTACCAGTGGCACATCAACCTTTTGTGCCCACAACTCAAGCCTTGGATCATTCAGATTCTGCATGGTATCAACCAGGGTGGCACACATCTTAAGCCGTCTGTAGGAGCCCTGTTCCAATTGTCCAAAAACTGTATTTGTTGGCCAGGAATCAACATTGCTGGTTCCAGTATATTCCAGATTCACATCATCATTGGCATCCAGGATAAGCGGATAGCCCTCCTGATCATCAACAATCTTCTCTATACCTGCCCGGGCAGTTGAAGGATCCTTTTCAGACAAGCGCATATAATACCTTAAGGCAAGTGAGTTGGCAAATTGCTGCCACTTCTCCACATCACCTTCCAAAAGCAAATCCTGAACAGGTGAGATATCTGAGTAATCAGCCTGATTCCCGGAAAACAACGTATTTGCAGTTTCAAGGTCCGCCAGAATACCGGTATAAATAGCCTGTTGACTATCAAAAAGCGGTTTAATATTCTCTTCACCCCCCTGCTCTCCCATAAGTGCATGTGAGTAGGGAGCATCGCCCCAGAGATCCGTGATCAATCCAAAAACATAGGATTTGATTACCAGGGCCACACCCTGATGAAATTCAAGTTCCATTTCCACGGCCTTATTATACATCTCATCCACATTCCTGAGTATGGAATAATATCCCCCCCAATCCTGGCTGGTTGTCCAGTCATATCCGTTATGACCACCACTCCATCCATCTTTCTGTGTATGCTGCATTACGCCCGCTATATTCCCGAATCCCAGGTTGAGCACTGTCTGGCCTGTTGAAGAAACAACAGTGCTTAATAACAGGTTAGGATGTGCAATAGCCGGATCCACTCCATTGGGGTTGATGTTCATTTCTTCCAGGTCACGACAGGAGCTTACAAAAACAACTAGTCCCATCAATATGAATATCAATCTTTTACTTTTCGTATACATGATCAATAGATTTTTAAATTATTAAAAAGTAAAATCCAACTTAAAACCAATAGGAATCACCCAGGGTTCAATATTATACCTCTCAATTCCCTGTTTGAATCCCCCGGATTCAGCCTGGAATGCCCTTTCAGGGTCAACTCCAATCTTAGCCTTGGTCCAGAGTATGATATTACGGCTGTACACAGAAACTACTAAACCCTGAATCTTGAGTTTGGTAGTTATACGTGGTGGTAGCTGATAACTCAGCGATATCTCTCTTAACTTTACAAAATCCGCATCAAAGGTTGAAGACTTGGTAAAGGACCAGGGGTAGGCGATAATGTAAGGGACAAACATGGTACCCTCTTCGCCAAGATTCTCTGAGTAGGTTCCATCCGCATTCTGGGTCACACCGGGGATAAATACCCCATCATTCACTGTTACGCCACTGTAACTTTCCGGGAATCCTCCCCATTCAGGTGTTGGTCCGCCAACCACATGAAAGCCATTTAAGATATACTCATCTTCATTTGCCACCAGCCAGTCACGAAGTTCCTGTCCGGTCCGCCCTTCGGGGTGGATCAATTGGTCCAGCCAGGATCCGCCCTGCTTATCCTCTGACATATACCTGTGGGTTTGAGAAACGAACTGTCCGCCTCTTCTCCAGTCAAAACTCATGTTCAGACTAAATCCCTTATACGTAAGTCCACTTTGTAGTCCCATCATGAAATCAGGATTATAGTTCCCGATTTTCGTCATAAAGGCCTCACTTGGCTTATCCTGCCACCTCAGATTCTCTCCTCCTACGATGGGATAACCAAAATAGGGAGATTCTTCATCTTCAACAGTCAAAAGAGTAGCATCATAGATATCTCCGATTTCATCCCCGACGTAAGTTTTGGCGCCTCCCTTCGCATCCCTCCAGAATGTAATAAATTCAATACCTTCGGCAATCTCAACCAGGGTGGTCCGGTTTCGGGAAAAATTTATACCCAGGTCCCATGTGAGATTGTTGGTTCTAACAGGTGTACCCATGATCAGGAATTCCCATCCCGAGCTCTCCACCAGGCCTGCGTTGATATTAACGCTGCTATAACCTGAAGAGCTTGCAATAGGAATATTCCTGATGATCTGGTTCCGGTTGTCCACCATATAATAGGTTCCATCTACCCGCAGTCTGTCGTTCAGTATCCGGATATCAGCACCAAATTCCATGGATGTGGCCTCTTCGGGCTTCAGGTTTGGTGTTAATATGGTACCTGATTTACCAAGCCGTGTGGCTTCACCCCATTGGCCTGCATTGCCATAGGTCGGATAGAGCTGGTATGGG
>JAYEOJ010000341.1:0-2956 GCA_034722835.1 Bacteroidota bacterium
GCCAGGAATAAGCGTATCCCAAGCCATGAGGACCTTCATCCCAACACCCGGTTTATTGATAACAGGCTGGCCGATCAGCTGAGAAACAACAAGCACCTGCTTAAATTTGTGGAGCAGCATAAGCTCAACTGGGTCAACCATCCCGAGCTGATCAAGGAAATATACACCCGCCTGACAGAAAGCGAAGAATACCAGGCATATATGAATGCAGAGGAGGATGGATATGCCGAGGACAAGCGTCTGATTACCTTTATTTACACCCACATCGTTTTTTCCAGCGAAAGGCTGGATTCCATCATGGAGGAGCAAAGCATCTACTGGAACGATGATCTGGAATTTATCACCAGTATGATAGTGAAGACCTTTAAGAAGTTCAAGGAGGAGGAAGGGCCCGATAAACCCCTGATGGAACTCTATAAGAACAAAGAGGACAGCGATTATGTGCTGAAGTTGTACCGGCAGACCATTCTGCACCGGGAAGAGTATGTGGAGTATATCAAGAAAAATACCAGGAACTGGGATCTGGAACGGATTGCTTTTATGGATATACTGATCATGCAAATTGCCATTGCCGAACTGGTTGCCTTCCCTTCTATTCCCACCAAGGTTAGCCTGAATGAGTACCTGGAGATATCCAAGTCTTACAGTACCAATAAGAGTAATATCTTTATTAACGGTGTATTGGACAAGGTGGTGATGCAATTAAAAGAGGAGAAAAAAATTCAGAAAAAAGGGAGGGGCCTGATTGGAGAGAATGATTGATCTGAAACGTCTGCTTCCAGGAGGCATTCTGGTAGTACTGATTCTGGGAATCTTATCCTGTGGTGGACAAAATGGCAGTCCGGAACAGGGAAGGCAAATCGTTGAGGATGGCAACCAAGGGGCTCAGGGTGAGTCTGTTATGCTTTTTGACACCCTGGTGCATGATTTTGGAACAATCATTGAAGGTGAAAGGGTGGTTTGTTATTTTGACTACACAAACAGTGGTAAAGGGGATTTACTGATCACTGCGGTGAAGGCCACCTGTGGTTGTACAACGCCAGAATGGAGCAGTGAACCTCTGGGGCCGGGTCAGAAAGAAACCCTGGAGATCATTTTTGACGCATCGGGCAGGAGCGGTGAACAGCGAAAGCTGGTTACAGTGAAGTCAAATGCAAGTAATCAGGTGGTCCGATTGACCATCAGAGCGAATGTTAACAATAGTGTTTAATTAAATTAAAACTTAGGTATGAATTTTCTATTTCAAATTTTAGCTGCCACTGGTGGCAGTCCGGCTGGTGGTGCTGCAGGCATGCAATCACTGATTTTTCTGTTGCTGATCATTGTGGTATTTTACTTCTTTATGATCCGTCCGCAGGTGAAAAAGCAAAAGGAGGCCACAAGCTTCAGGAATGCACTGAAAAAAGGTGATAAGGTGACCACAACAGGTGGCATTTACGGTAAGATCAACGATGTGAAAGATACCACTGTTACACTTGAGATTGCTGATAACGTACTTGTAAAGGTTGATAAAACTGCTGTAGCGGCTGTACCGGGGGAGCAGGCTTCTTCCAAGAAATAAACAGACTGCTTTGGAAAACGGTAAGTTCCAGAAATGGCCGAAGGTTTCGGAAGGACAGAAACTTCAATCCAGGAAACGAATCCTGTTGTTTTCTGTGTTCCTTCTGATTTCAGCCTCTATCTGGTTGCTCAATGCTTTGAGCAAGAACTATACTACCGTAATTGAATATCCCCTGGTCTATACGGATTTTCCGAAGGATAAGGTATCGGTGGGCGACATGCCCGGCCACCTTGATCTTCAGATTAACTCACATGGATATGCACTTTTACGGTATAAACTGTTCAGGAAACCGGTTCCCATAAGCTTCAATGTTTCAGAATATAATTTGAACACGGGGCAGGACGGTTCCAGTGCCTATATTCTGACGCGTTATCTGAAGGAACCAATAGCCAGACAGTTGCCAACTGAATTGCAGTTGCTGGAAATTGCACCTGATACCCTGCATTTCCAGTTTGCCGGAAGGGTGACCCGGATGGTCAGGATAAAGCCCGATTTCAACTATTCCATTGATAAGCAGTTTACCATCAAGGATGAGATCATGCTGACTCCCGATTCCGTGGAGGTGACCGGTCCTGATATTCTCCTTGACACACTGGCTTATGTCTATACCGAAGGTCTTGATCTTGGAGAGCTTACCAAGAATTACGAAGACAAGGTGCGTTTGAGCCGGATGGCAGAGATGGCATACAGTGTATCACGGGTGGAATGTTTCATTGAACTGGAGCGGTTTACAGAGCTGCAGGTGACAGTTCCCATAGAGGTGCTGAATCTGCCTGACAGCATTGTTCTGCAGACCTTTCCTTCAAATATTATGATTAACTGCAAGGTTGGACTTAGTAAATATGAGCGGATTGAAAGTTATCCTTTCAGGGCAGTGGTTGATTATGAAAAGATTGATGAGCGGGTCCAGACTTTGAATGTAAGTATCCAGAACCTGCCTGACTACCTGCTCGGGTATGAGTACTCTCCCAAGACTGTTGAATTCCTGAAATCCAGAAAGTGATGCTCAGGGTTGGATTGACAGGCGGGATAGGTAGCGGTAAGACCCTGGTTAGCAGTATCTTTGAAAAACTTGGTGTACCTGTGTACAATGCGGATTCCGCAGCCAGAGAATTAATGAACAGCGAAGCTGAGCTGAAAGAAGGCATTGTGCGGATGTTCGGGGATCTGGCCTACGGCAATGATGGGCTGAACAGGAAGTATATGGCCGAATCGGTGTTCGGAGATTCTGAAAAGCTGGCCGGACTGAACAGGCTGGTACATCCTGCAGTACGGAAGGATTTTATACGGTGGTCAGGAATGCAAAGCGGATCGCCTTATGTGATTGAAGAAGCAGCCATCCTGTTTGAAAGTGGAGCCAGTCGTGAGATGAACCTGACGGTGCTGGTTCATGCT
>JAYEOJ010000342.1:0-2953 GCA_034722835.1 Bacteroidota bacterium
CACCATATCGATCTCCTCCGCTTTTACATACACCTTGACCTCCTGCAGCTTACCGGAGCCAATGAAGGTCTTGGGATTTGGAACCTCCAGACGCTGTGTAAATACGGCACGTTGCTCTGCCCCGGCTGTATCAGCCAGAAAAGCAAGCTCCTCAAGATAATCCGTCGCCATCTCCTCTGTCTGGTTCTGCGTAATCACTCCTACCAGAACAGCAGTCTCCCGTTGTGGCCTATGATCCCAATAGTCTCCCATAATGCTGATTAAGTGCACAAAAATAGCAAAAAAAAAGAGCCCCCATCGCGGGGGCTCTCATTAAGTCTTTTTCTTCTTGTCCATCAACAGGCTTGCATGCGGAGCCCTACTTTATATATTGCCTGTTGGCATATATGGCATTCCGGATGGCCGGTTTTATGGTTTCTGTACACATCAGCACCATATCCACATCCGTTGGGAAGGGGATTTTTTCCTGCTGGGTCATCAACAGGGCTTCTTCTGTAAGGGCGCCTTCATCTCCAATGGACCTGGCTGAGAAGTGTTCAAACTGGTTCGAGGCACCAAAAGGCTCCTGCTGAATCAATCGCTGAGGATTCAAGTTCATAATTTCCACTTCTCCCCGAATCTCCACACTTTTAAACTGGCGGGTTTCGATGAGGGTGCAGGTGATTTCCTTAAATTTCTGCAGTTTGATATCATTCCCGGCAGTATCCTTCATTACATTCCCGTTGGCATCCAGCACATATTCAAATCCATCAGAAATTTTCTTTGTGAAAATCTGATCTGTATCCTGGGTATCATCGGGTGAAACCAGGATGGAGATCAGTTTAACCATGACCGCATAATCATAGCTGATGTTTTCATCCACATGCTTGAAATGATATTCCACCCACTCATTATCGAGTCCCCTGGTATCAAAAGAGGTGAGATCCTCTTCCACCTGCTGAGGCAGTTGCAAAGGACTCTGGTTGGCAACTTCCACTATTACCCGGCTGATCCCTTTCATATGGGCCTCATAGATCAGGGCATCAATGTTTTCAAACTGACCACCGCTATACTCGGAGGCTTTTGTCAGCTGGTAATAAGCTTCCCGGAAATCCTCCTTTTGAAGAGCATTATCCAGCAATCCTTTCCCATTATTATAGAAATAATCGGCAGCTTTCCGCTTTGAGGCAATCATTTCAGCATCATAATCAACATATTCGTAACTATATGTCTTACCATCCACGGTCAGGGGCGTTACGGTACGAACCTGCCTCTGACGTTCCTTGAGCATGTTGTAGCGGCTGAAGATTTCATCGTAGTTCTCCGGATTGTTCTCCGCTTTCAGATACTTGATGCGTTCCACATCCCGTTCGTTGGCCAGGCGGTAAGCTCTGTCCATTTCAGCAGCATCAGCAGCATTGGGCTTTCTGATCAGCCTTTTAACACTTTTGTCTACTACAGCATCGTAGTTTCCCTGTTGCAGCTTCTTGGTGGTGGATCCACATCCGGTAAGCAGCAGGACTGAAATAAATAAAGTAACAATTTTACGCATGGCAATTCAAGGTTTGGTATGCGGTTTCTGTATACGGCGCTCAATAAAAAAGGTTCCCCGGGTTTTTTCAATCAAAAAAAAGCCGGCTTGTGGCCGGCTTTTAATTGTATTGTTAAAGATCCTATTGGAGTACGAAGTTAATGGGGAACGTGAAGAGTACTTTAACAGCTTTCCCACGCTGCTTCCCCGGGGCCCATCTGGGTGAGGACATCACCACCCTGATAGCCTCCTTGTCAAGAGCAGAGTCAACACTACGAACAACACCAGCATCCACCACCTTACCGGTTTTGTCAACTGCAAACTGAACGATCACACGTCCACTCACTCCGTTTTCAGCTGCAATCTCGGGGTATTGCAGGTTCTGTGCAATGTACTTCCTGAATTCAGTTGCGGGTTCACCCCCGTTAAAAGTAGGCATATCCTCCACAATGTAGAATACCTCTTCCTCCTCAATCTCCTCATCGTCATCACCCATCATACTTGTGAAGTCATATTCAGTATCTTCTGTAGCTTCCATATCGAAATCGAAATCATCTTCGATCTCTACATCGTCATCTACAATATCAAGCACCTCTGCAACCCTGGGTTGCTCTGGCTTTGGTTCCGGTTTCGGCTCTTCCCTTCGTGTGATCTGCATCATCTCATCTTCGAACTCGATTTCAGATACCACACTTTCATCATTGTCTTTGCCTTCACCTTTTGTCCACTCAAAGGCAACCAGCACAATAGCAAGGGTTATAACCAGTCCTATCTGGATGAACATCCCTTTTCTCTTCTCCAGGTCAGCCGTTTTTGATTTCTTAAGTTCCATGTCGCTGTGAATTTGGGCAATAAAAATAGTGATTTACTTATGATAATTCAAAAAGAATTTACTCAAACACTCATATATAGTATAAAAGCTACAAAAATTCTGCCAATCTGCTGTTTTGTACTTGCGATTTTTATATTAATTTTGCCACGCGCTGGGGCATTAGCTCAGTTGGCTAGAGCGTTTGACTGGCAGTCAAGAGGTCATCGGTTCGATTCCGATATGCTCCACACAGAGGATTAAAGGGTTGTAAACTTCATTGTTTGCAGCCCTTTTTTCATTTGTGTACTCCATTGTGCACACCCTGTACACCTTTAAAAGAACGAGTTATATAATTCACATCAAATATACAACTAATGTTTTAGTTTATCAACTAATCCTTTAGTTTTTATAATGAATTGAATTCAATCAGGTTCGTAGAAATTTCCTTTTTGCCAGTTTTTTGCCAGCTAGAAGGTAGTAAGACGCAAGAGTTTTTCCTATCCGGCTTCCTGTAATCTGAAAGGAAGCAGGGATTCTACCTGAGTACCTCTAGTGAAGTTCTCTATTGAGGCATTCTAATATATTCTTCAGGACTGTAAACCGAGACCTTTGATTTTTTGAAATCTTTGATG
>JAYEOJ010000343.1:0-2948 GCA_034722835.1 Bacteroidota bacterium
GGGAAAGTCCCCAGCCAAAGCTACTGCCCCCTGGTTTGTTGAAAATTCCATAGCTGTTGTACCAGTTGATCCCACCATCTACAACACCCAGGGTGTGCCAGCCCTCGCTTACCTGGTACTGGTACTGCATCACTGCCCCATCGGTCCCTGGCACAAAACTCTTCATTATATCCAGCCGTACCAGGGTCGTGGTAAGTGCTGACATATCAAAGCAGGGGCTTTCGATCCAGGAATTTTCCAGATATCCTGCAGCGGTAGGCAGATTCGTATACCATGCCAGATCTCCTGTAGTCGGTTCAAAACCGGTAAAATCAGGTTCCCCAAGCGTCCAGCTCTCCAGACCATTCTCTGAATCTACCAGCCAGTCATCCGGCTGGTCATCAAAAGTTTCCAGGTAACCATCTGAAGTAAGTGTATAGATTGGCTTCAGGTCAATTGTTTTGGTAATACTCCCGGCACAACCCATGTCATTTTCCACATCCAGCGTTACATTGTATTCATTCATTGAGGTAAAGGGAAATTCAATGGTATCTTCGGGATTGCTGCTTGCTATCTGCCCTAAAACGCCACCGCTGGTGGTTCTGAAGGTCCACAGCAAATCGTCAATGGTGGCATATGGCGATTCAGAACGACTCAGGAAAGCGGTAAGCTCTCCCCTGATAAAGCAATCCGTGATCCAGGTAAAGTCAACCAGTGGCTGGTCAGAAAATGAGATGTTCTGGGACATGTTGCTTATGCAGCCATCATAGGTCTCTGCACTCAGATTTACACTCCAGATCCCGGCCTGGGGATAAAAATGAGCGGGATTCTCCTCACTGCTGACATTATCCGGTCCGCTCTCGGGATCCCCGAAGTTCCAGCTCCAGGTCTCCACGGCGTACTTGCCACTGGTCTGGTTATCAAACTGGATCAGGCCTCCGGTTGATGGGATGCATGAGGAGGTGGTAGAAAAACTAAGCGTGGGAACAAAGCTGTTGTAAATAGCTATGGTATTTAATTCCTGACAGCCCAATGATGAGGTATAGTAAAGACTTATCTGGATCCATCCCTCAGCAACCTGCTGGCTGGCAGGATTGTAAAAATAACCTGAGGCCTGGTTCCCGGAAACTCCAGGACCTGAAAAGGTATATGTTGCGCCCGGGTCTGTAAGGCTTGGTACAGGGACAAGGGGATAAGGGGGGTCATTTTTGCAAACAATTTCAGGAAGTCCCTGAATTTCAATATTATCCAGCAAGGTCACAGTAAAATCACTGGAAACATTTATAGTTACCTCTCCCAGCAAATAGGAATAGTCCACCCGGTAATCCCCTTCCAGTCCAACAGGATCCAGGATCGCTGTATTATTCCCCAGATCAGTAATATGTCCGCTTACAGGGAGCCCTGAGCCGGACTCAAACAACGCAAAAGTACCGATCGCTTCGTCGCTGTTGGTCCCAATGATATTATAGGTGCTTGAGCTTTCACAGATCAGGGTGATGGTCTCTCCTCCCGTTTCCAGGTGAACGCTCTGGCCCCATAACAATCCGCTTAACAGTAACAACATCGCCACCGACATGTACTTAAAGCTCCTCATCTCATACAATTTTCGTTATTAAAATTATCCCTATAAATCCCCGCTTTTATTGGTTTTCAGTAATGAAATAATACTGTTTCCCCCGGAGCTGCTGGTTCCCAGCACCACATACCCACCATCGCTGGTCAGTTCAATATCCTTGCCGGTCTGGGAGCCTGTGGCTCCAAAAGTAAGCCCCGCCCCTACCTGGTATGAAGACGAAACAAACTGCAGTAAGATCTCATCGTTATTACCCGCCCTCCTGGTCCCGGTAATGGCCAGGTCCCGTGAAGCAGTTCTTATCATCCTCTCCCCTATCAGGTCTGCGTTTGCTTCCGAAATGGTTGCATTCAATGATGCATTCGTAATCAGAAGGCCATTTGTCTCGATACCATATAGCAACATCTCATTCCCCCCTGATACGTTTTCCCGGTTTCCCAGGACCAGGTATCGCCCACTGCCCTCTTCAAGGATACACATTCCATACTCGTTATACTCTCCCGAGAGATTCTTTGCCAGAGGGCTTAAATCATTATCAAATGTCAGCACCTGGATGCCGGTTCCTTCCCCGTTTACTTTGTCATAGGTACATGCACACAGATACATATCACCCGCCTTCAGGAGGTAGGTTGCTGCTGAATTTTCAGCATATGGATTGTTGTAATTCAGTCCCAGCCTGATGGAATCGCCTTCTTCAGTAACACCCATGACCATTATATCCGATTTTCCATCCTTCACCTGGTACCCTGCCAGCATATATCCTGAACCGATCCGTTCAACGGAGTGAAGAACCAGCTCATCCTCAAAAGAACCATAGCTTCTTTGCCAGCTTGTATCGCCTGCTGCTGTGGCCCTTACCACAAAAATATCCTTCTGCACTTCTTGTGAACCTTCCACCATTTTCTCCACAAATCCCGACAGGACAAAGCCTCCGCCACCATCTTGCAGGGCAATCAAAGAACTGCCACCTGTTTCCAGACCTTCCTCAGCATAGTACCTGGGAAAACCGCTTTGTACATTCCCAAATTCATCAGTGACAATCAATACCATTCTTTTCCCGAGCGATTCACTGGTTTCTGTCCCACATATGGCATAACCACCATTGCCAAGAACCTCCACATCCCCCGCCTGATCCATCTGGTAGTTGCCATAGAATTTGATAAAGTTATCCGCCTGTTCGGGTGAGATTTCCTTCTCACAGGAGAGAAAAAATGCTGTAAGGAGAATTAATATGTAGCCGTATTTCATCATCTTTTGCATCTATTCCTTTGTAATATCCCAGCAAATACCACCGCAAATTGATAACTGGTGGACCCGAAAATCGCTATCCGCATGATAAAGCAACCAGGTGAGGTCGTTGTTCTGATAGTGAGAATCATCCCGGTTAGCCTTTAGA
>JAYEOJ010000344.1:0-2936 GCA_034722835.1 Bacteroidota bacterium
CCATGCTGACCGGACTGGGTAGCAATGCACTGTCCCGTCACAATGAGTTTCAGGCTGATAATTTTGCAAAGGAGAAATATGAGGCCGGCTGGCTTGTTTCCTCCCTGAAAAAGCTTTCCAAAAACAATCTCAGCAACCTGACTCCCCACCCGGCATTTGTATTCTTTCACTATTCCCATCCTCCTTTACTGCAGAGAATCAAGGCCTTGAAAAAATAGTGGCACAATTGATTTATTGAGTATCTTTATTGGTGTGACACCAATACACAATCCCAAAACCATATGGGATTACAAAATAAGAAAAGCATAAAAAGGCGGGAATTTCTGGCCGGCATGGCTTCTGTACCACTTCTTGGTGTCAGCCAGGATAATCCGGAAAAAAGCAGCGAATCTGGTGAATCCATTCAGGGAAAGACGAGTGAAGCTCTTGGCATCGGAATTATCGGGTATGGAAAGAGGGGAGAGGAGCTCCTCACTGCAATGGAACCGACAGGCCTGAATGTTGAAATCCGTGGAATAAGCGAGATTTTTGACGTGCGACTGGAACGGGGCCTGGCTATGGCAGGTTCCAATGCCAGAGCCTGTAAAAACTACCTTGACCTGCTGAAGAGTGACGATATTGATGCGGTAATCATTGCCACACCGGACCACTGGCATGCCCGTATGGCTGTGGATGCAGCCCAAAGGGGGAAGCATATTTACCTGGAAATGTGCATGACCCACTCAGCCGAGGAGGCTAAAACTTTAAGAGAGGCCGTAAAGAGGAATGGAGTGATTTTTCAGCTGGGTCACCAGGGAAGGCAACGAGATCTCAACCGTAAGGCCAGAGAGCTTATTGCCAATGATACTCTGGGTAAGATTACCCTGATTGAGACCACTACCAACAGGAACGATCCCGGTGATGGCTGGAAAACAGAAATTGCAGAATCAGTCAGTGGCAATTCCATTGACTGGGACCTGTTTCAGGAAGCTGCTGCCGATAAACACCCCTTCAGTGCTGAAAGGTATTATGGATGGAGAAATTACTGGGCCTACGGGAACGGGATGTCCGGCGATCTGCTAAGCAATGAGTTTGATACCATCAATTCCATCCTGGATCTGGGTATCCCGGAATCGGCCATGGCCACAGGGGGTACCTATTTTCATACGGACGGAAGAGAGGTACCGGATGTTTTTCAGGCAGCCTTTGAATATCCCAAGCGGGGATTTACTCTCCTTTACAGCGGAACACTGGCAAGTGGAATTCCCAGGGGTACCTTGATTATGGGTCGGGATGCAACCCTTGAGCTGGGAAGAATTCTCTCTGTCTGGGTTGATAAGAAGTCCATTAAATATAAAAGCAGAATCAAAGCAGGGATTATCGATCCGGCTGCGCCCTTTGTGAATTATATGAAGGATCTGGACAGGGTGGATGCCATTACTTCGGCAACTTCAAGATATTATGCGGACCGGGGACTGGATTTCACCTATACCGAAGGGAAACAGGTCAGTACGACCGGCCTTCATCTTGCAGAATGGCTGAGTTGTATCCGGAGTAGCCGGACAACCAGCTGTAATATTAACAGGGGATTTGAAGTGGCCATCACGGCTCATATGGCTACCCTTTCTTACCGCGAAGGGAGAAAGATACGATGGGATCCTGAATCAGAAACAATTGTTTGACATATAATCATCTAAAGCACTAACTACCATGAACACTCCCAGTAACATGAACAGACGCAAATTTTTGCAGAATGCAGCAGTCGGCACTGCTGCCGTTGGATTATCCTCCCCGGCCATGAAAATGATGGCTGGCGACAGAGTTAAAAAAGGAGCCGGGAAAGTTGGCCTCTATAGCATTACCTTTTTAGGTGTATGGTACAAAGGCGATGCGCTCACCCTGGATGATATGATGATCAAGGCCAGGGAATTTGGTTACGATGGAATTGAAATTGACGGCAAGAGACCTCATGGCAATCCCCTGGATATGCCTACAGCGCGTTGCAAGGAACTAAAAGCAAAAGCCAATGATCTGGGACTGGATATTTATGCCGTCTCGGGGAACAATGATTTTAGCAGTCCGGTTCCGGAGTACCGCGAGTGTCAGATCGTCTATCTTCGTGAGCTGATGCGAATGACCTCAGATCTGGAGGTGGAACCACTCCGGGTTTTCCTGGGATGGCCCGGAGTAACCCTGCATCCGACAGGTGGCCGGTACGACATTGCCAGGGATAACTGGAACCATGCCCATTACCAGTTTGAACCCGAGCAGATCTGGGACTGGTGCAGGGAAGGCTTGATTGAGAGTGCCAAATATGCTGAAGATTTTGGGGTCACCCTGGCACTTCAGAACCACAAACCTGTGATCCACGACTGGAAGGATATGATGCGCATGATCAAGGAGGTGGATTCTCCCGCGTTGAAAGCCTGCCTGGATGCACCTATCATGGAGGATAAAAATCCGGAAAATATCAGGGAAGCCGCACAGGCTGTGAAAGGCATACAAATGCTAACCCATTTCGGGGGAGAATTCGACAAAGATCCTTTGACCGGGAAAATTATGGACACCCAGGATCACAGTGATCACGGTGATAAGGCAGGGGAACAGCTGGCTGAAAATTACCTGCCCCATTTTGTTAAAAGCATGAATGAGATTGGCTACGAAGGTTACTACAGTTATGAGTTGTGCCATCCCTTGCCCCTGGTAAATGGCGAGAAGGTAGGAATAGATTTTGTGGAGAAGAATGCGAAGCTGGCCTGTGAAATGATGAAGGGGCTGCTTAAAGCTTAGCAAATCCCAGTCGTACAATCATCCTTTCCTGCTGATCTCCTTTAATAAATCCATCTGTAATATCTTTATTTTCTTCCCTTTTGTTTCAATAATATTTTCATTTTTTAGCTCGGTTAATAATCTTACAATACTTTCTGTAGAGATACAGGCAAAATCGGCTATATCTT
>JAYEOJ010000345.1:0-2935 GCA_034722835.1 Bacteroidota bacterium
GATTTTACTTTTTTGCTCCGGTATCGATTGGCTTTCCGCGATCTGACAGAAATATATCCAGTTGGTATGCCTGGTTTAAATAGCAGCTATTCACATTACACGCTCGATCAGGTTATGAGTGGAGTTGTGTCACTGCTGGAAGAGTTGCCTGCACCCTTTTTCTCCTATATCCATCTGATGCCGCCCCATGCCCCATATAGACCTGACAGTCATTTCCATAAAATGTTTAATGACGGTTGGGAGCCGCAGCCTAAGGAAAGGCATCCGCTCGGTGATGGACACCAAACTAATTATCCCGGTCATCGGCAGACTTACGATGAATTTATCGCTAATCTTGATTACGAGTTCGGTAGACTGCTTGATTATTTAGAAACGATTGGATTGCTGGATTCCAGCTACCTGATCCTGACTTCCGATCACGGCGAGCTTTTTGAAAGAGGTCATCGCGGCCACAGCACACCTCTTTTATTCGAGCCGCTTCTGCGTGTGCCGTTAGTCATCTCATCTCCCGGGCAAGAAGAACGCAAGGATATTCACGCACAAACCAGCAGCGTGGACCTGCTTCCCACACTTCTTCATATCGCCGGTCTTCCCATTCCGGGACCAGTCGAGGGTCAGATCCTACCATTCCATGATGGGAGCGGGAATCCTGAACGGAATATCTGGGCTCTGGAAGCCAGTAGCAATTCTACCTTTGGACCCATGCATGAAACCACGTTAGCCCTGTTTAAGGGGACTCACAAACTTGTGCATTATAAAGGTTATGAAAATTATGAAGACCAGTATGAACTATACAATCTGGAGAACGATCCGGATGAACTTGTGGATATATATACATCTGATCCGAGAGCTGGTGAGTTACAAGAGATTTTGGATCACAAATCCAGGGAAATCAACCAGCCAACCTCATAATAAAACTATCATCCTATTTCAAGCTCATTAAAAACATATACCGTCAGGTTTCCTTATATCACGAAGGGTCACGATTCAATCATTCATAGTTCCGAAAGCAAAGCCAAGGGGCTGTCCCAATGCTCTTTACTGCGAGCCAGCATTTTGCCAAGCTCACGTTTTTTGTGAGCCGCTCATGTATTTCGAGCCGCATCCGTACTTTGCATGCCGGATGCCGTATCTGCTCTAAGCATCTGCTTTAAGCATGCGTACTATGCATGCCGGATTCCGCATCCGTACTTTGCATGCCGGATACCGCATGCCGGTGAAGGGTCTCACCGAAATCCTTGTTATTTAACCCTTGCTCCCATTACGGGAACAAGATATAATCATGTAATGCATGTCATTAAGAAGAAAACACTCTTGCAATATTGTGAAGAATATCAAGATGCCAGAGAACAATTACTCGCCTGGCATGCAGATGCAGAATCTTCTAATTGGAAAGAGCCAATGGACATCGTTAAGGTCTATGGAAATAGAGTTAGTATTGTTGGTGATAATGTGGTTGTTTTTGATATAAAAGGGGGCGCCTATCGCCTTGTTGTCAGAGTAGAATATAAGTACGGAAAAGTTTTCATCCGTTGGTTTGGAACCCATTCAGAGTATGACAGGATAGATGTTACCAAGATATAAACAGGAGGTTGAGCTGTGGACATTAGACTTATAAAAACTGATGACGATTATGAAGCGGCAATCAAAGAAATTGAACGTCTCATAGAAACGGAAGTGGAACCCAATACTCCCGATGGTGACCTGCTTGATGTATTATCTACGCTGGTTGAGGCTTTTGAGGGTGAAAATTATCCAATTCCTCTACCAGACCCTATTGAGGCAATAAAATACTACATGGAAAGTCGGGGTCTATCGCGAATTGATCTGGAACCTTTCATTGGAAGTCGTGCTCGTGTTTCTGAGATTCTGAATCGTAAACGCACTCTTTCTCTTAATATGATAAGGAAACTTTCTGCTGGACTTGGAATTCCAACGGAAATACTTATACAGCCATATAGTCTAGAAGAAAGTCAAATATTTGATTATGTTGACCGTAGCGCTTCTTTGTAGAATTTATCGGAAAAGTACCCAAAAAGTAGCTTCAGACAACCCCGAGTCTTTGGGTACACCATCCAATCGGCAGGTAAGGACCCCTGCCCTACACAGGCGTTTGTAACATGAAAAACTTTCTATCTAAACTCTTAGAAAAACATGCATTTTGTGAGCGAAGAGAGCAAACATGCAAAGCTCAACTTCGTTGAGCCGGATCTCCCTATCCGCCGAACTACTTTTGGGACAGCCCCTGGCAAGCATCCGTTAAGCTAGATGCCGCATCTGCCTTTTAGATGTCGCATCCTTTTTAAGCATCCTTTTTTGGATGCCGGATGCCGGATGCCGGATGCCGGTGAGGGGTCTCCTTTCTCTTCTGGCCTGCTATTTGCCACTTGCTACTCCTAATTTTCTATCCTCTTCTGGCTTGCTATTTGTCACCTGCAATTCCTGATTTTCTATCCTCTTCTGGCCTGCTATTTGCCATTTGCAATCCCTAATTTTCTATCCCAATATCCCCCTAATTGGTATTTTTCTGTAATTCTTCCATTTAACCCTTGCGTTACAGGAACATATGTGCTATTAATTAAGCTCCATACTTTAAGCTAGTTTTAATAAGAGGTTCCCATCAAAGGTTCAACTCTTCCCTACCTTGCTGTTAATCCGGTTGTCTTCTTGATCTCTCCCATGAAAAACCAATCATGAATGCAAAGCTTATGTTGCAAGCCGGGGAACAACCCAGGTAACAACACGTAAGAGCCCCTCCTAAACCCGGTGCCCAGCCCGAAAACCTCAATGCACTCAAGCAAGAATTCTACAGCCGCCGCATCAGCAACCGCCGTTTCTGCGACCGCCGCTTCCACAACTGACGCTCCTTGGCCAGGAACACCTGGACCTTGCATTTCTCATCTGTCCTCTGTCCTCCGTCCTCTGTCTTCTATCC
>JAYEOJ010000346.1:0-2923 GCA_034722835.1 Bacteroidota bacterium
CAGGGTATCGATCCGCATTTTCATAAACCAGGGCACATAATTGGCCGGCAGGATTCTGGGAGGCTGGTGGTGCGAGTGCAGGGATAACGTCATATCAGGCGCTTCTGAACGGGCTATCTCCAGGATAGCTCCGGTCTCGGCCGCCATGGGAGAAAACCAATCGTCGTGCATCATATTGATCCCCTCATCATTGAAATAGGCCCCCAGGATCCCCACGTTCCCTTTCATGGGATGTAGCGATTTGGCCCCGGGCCATCCCCAGGAAGATCCGTCGGTTCTGGTCCCCTGACCGTATTTGGTCATAATCTCCACCGGCACACCCACAAAACTGTCGTATGGACAGCGCTTGCGACCATCGGGATTGCCGCAGGGAACGATTATGACCCTGCATTGCTCCAGTTTCCTTTGCAGGGAGGACCACTCCTGATCCCTATAATCCTTTCCTGTCTCTGCCACATGGATCAGGTTGATCATGCCCACGATCCCTTCCACTTCCTGACCATGAACGGGACCCAGGAAAAATACCACCGGTTTGCTACTTCTGTCTTTCAGGGCATAATAACCCGGATCCCGGGCTGCCACCGCAGAATTATAATTAGCCTGGGAAGGAAAATCTTCCTTGTCCCCGTAGTATACCGCATAAACAGGAAAGCCTCCCGGGGAGGTGGCCACAACCTTAACTTCTCCTTTGTTAACCTGATCTACTTCCTTTTCAATGACGGATAATGTAGATCCATAAAACTCGGGGATAGGTGAAGGATTTGGCGGATCACCCGGATCAATGGGCACCTGGGCAAATGCATTTGTACAAAAAGTTAAGACTGCAAGAATAAAGAAAGGCCCCCGAATTAATCTTGACATAGCAGCTATTTATGGCTGTGCTTTAAATTGAATTTTCAATTGTCCTTCTGGAGATTCACTTTCAGGCTAAGTTCCTTAAGTTGTTCTGCAGAAATGGTAGAGGGGGTATCAATCATCATATCACGTCCGGCATTATTCTTGGGAAAGGCGATCACATCACGAATGGATTCGATACCTGCAAAAAGGGCCGCCCAGCGGTCAAATCCAAAGGCGATGCCCCCGTGGGGAGGTGCCCCGTATCGGAAGGCACTCATCAGGAAGCCAAATTGTTTCTGTGCCTCCTCTTTTGTAAAACCCAGGTTGTCGAACATCTGCTTCTGCAGGTCCTCATCGTGGATTCGTATGGAACCACCACCAATCTCCACGCCATTTATCACCAGATCGTAAGCCTTTGCACGAACCTTTCCCGGATCGGTGCGGAACAGCTCCAGGTCCTCCTCGTAGGGACTGGTAAAGGGATGGTGCATGGCATGGAACCGTTCGGTCTCCTCATCCCACTCCAGCAATGGGAAATCCACAACCCATAAAGGTTTAAATACATTGGGGTCGCGCAATCCCAGGCGTTCTCCCATCTCCAGCCTCAGTTCGCTCAGTGCCTTCAGGGTCAACTCAAGTTCACCGGCAAGAACCAGGATCAGATCGCCTGGTTTGGCATTAAAGAGTGCTGCCCACTCCTTCAGAGCAGCTTCATCATAAAATTTATCCACCGACGATTTCAGGGTACCATCTTCGTTGTACTTCACGTATACCAGTCCCTTCATCCCTATCTGGGGACGCTTCACAAAATCGGTCAGGGCATCAAGCTGTTTGCGGCTGTATCCGGCACATCCCTCTGCACAGATTCCTCCAATATATTCCACCGAGTCGAATACCTGGAATTCCTTGCCTTTCACAAGCTCCGACATCTCGCTGATCTTCATTTCAAAACGCAGATCGGGCTTATCGTTCCCATACTGGCTCAGGGCCTCGGTATAGGGCATAAGGGGAAATTCTCCCTGGATCTCTACTCCTTTGATGGAGCTGAACAGATGTTTGGCAAGTCCCTCGAATGCAGCAAGTACATCATCGCGCTCCACAAAAGACATCTCGCAGTCGATCTGGGTAAATTCGGGCTGGCGGTCGGCCCGAAGGTCCTCGTCCCGGAAGCACTTGACAATCTGAAAATACTTATCAAAACCCGCTACCATCAAAAGTTGTTTGAAGGTCTGGGGAGATTGAGGCAGGGCATAAAATTCTCCTGCATTCATGCGGGAAGGCACAACAAAATCCCTGGCCCCTTCCGGGGTCGACTTGATCAGCACCGGGGTCTCCACCTCCAGAAAGCCTTCCTCGCTCAGGTATTTCCTGATTTCGATGGCCATGCGGCTCCGAAGCTGAAGGTTCTCCCTGACCACCGCCCGGCGCAGATCCAGGTAACGGTATTTCATACGCAGATCATCCCCCCCGTCTGTATTCTCCTCAATGGTAAAGGGAGGGGTATTTGAACGGTTCAGGATGTCAAGCTCCTCCACCAGGATCTCAATATCTCCCGTGGGCATCTGCGGGTTCTTGTTGCTTCGTTCGGCTACCTTACCCCTGATCCTGATTACAAATTCTCTTCCCAGTTTACGAGCCTCTTCACACAATCCGGGAAGGGTCTCCATATTAAAAACCAGCTGAGTCAAACCATAGCGATCACGAAGATCCACAAAAGTCATACCTCCAAGGTCCCGGGACTTCTGTACCCAGCCCGATAGCATGACTTCCTCTCCCACATTCTTCATATTCAACTGCCCGCAATTGTGTGTCCTGTACATAAGATTCTATTTTTGTAACTTCATGAAGTGCAAATTTAGCAACTTTTAAAGAGGAATTATAAAGAAAGACAGGCGAACATGGCATACCCTGTACTATCCGATGAATATTTTATGAATGAGGCACTTAAAGAGGCTCAAAAGGCTATGGAACTGGAAGAAGTGCCGGTGGGTGCAGTGGTGGTGAACCAGAACCGGATCATTGCCAGGGCCCACAACATGACCCAGCAGCTTAACGATGTGACCGCACATGCAGAGATGATTGCCAT
>JAYEOJ010000347.1:0-2913 GCA_034722835.1 Bacteroidota bacterium
TATGATCCAAAAAACGACCTGCTTTTTTACCGTTTCGACGAACAACGCATCTCAAAAGATTCAAGCCATGAGCTTGAACTTTATGTTTCTGACAATAAAGGAAATGTGAATCTGTTTAACTCCACTTTTAACTGGTAAGCATCCTTCATGACAGAGCAGTACAAAGTTACGGGATTGATGTCCGGATCATCCATGGATGGTGTGGATCTGGCATGCTGTCATCTGGCCTGGGATGGTCATCTGTGGGAATACGATATCCTGGTGGCCGAAACATTTCCCTATAACAGGGAGCTTCTGTCAAAACTGGAGCAGGCCTGCAACTGGAACAGAGAGGAGATCGGAGAACTGGACAGGGAACTGGGAGCTTACTATGCAGAACTTCTCAACACCTTTCATAAGAAAGAGAAGCTGTTTCCGGATTTCATTGCTTCACATGGACATACGATCCTTCACGATCCAAACAGGGGGATCACAATGCAGGCCGGCAATGGCAGGATAATGGCCGAGCGGACCGGCATAACGCTTATCAATGATTTCCGGAGTGAGGATGTGGCACAGGGAGGACAGGGGGCTCCACTGGTTCCCCTGGGTGACAGATTGCTGTTTTCGACCTACGAGGGATGTCTGAACCTGGGTGGATTTGCCAACATCTCCTGTGAAAACAATAAAGGAGAAAGAATTGCATACGATCTCTGTCCTGCCAACATGGCGCTCAACTGGGCGGCTGCCCTGGAAGGAAAGGCATTTGACAGGAATGGCCAGATGGCCAGCAAAGGGATTGTTAATCAGAAGCTCCTGGAAAGGCTGAATCAACTGGAGTTCTATGCAATCTCTGCCCCAAAATCCCTGGGCCGTGAATGGTTCATGGAACAGTTTCTTCCCTTGATACAAGAGAGCAGTCTCACGGCAGTTGATTTAATGTCAACCCTGGTGGAGCATATTGCTCTTCAGATTTCTCATGGCATCAATGAGGCCTGGATCGGATCGCTCCTGATTACCGGAGGTGGAGCACTGAACCAAAGCCTGATTGAACGGTTAAAGAAATATACAAGTGCAACCCTGGTGATCCCTGAAGAATCGTTAATACATTATAAAGAAGCACTGATTTTTGCCCTGCTGGGAGTTTTGAAAATCCGGGGAGAAATTAACTGCCTGGCCAGTGTTACCGGTGGCAGGCAGGATATTTCGGCAGGGACCATTTATCATCCTTAATATCAGAGTCATGTATAATTTTCTTGCATTCAATCCTGTTAAACTCCATTTTGGAAAAAACGTGGTCAATGAACTCGGTAGCGCTTCCGCTGAACTTGGAAGCAGGGCGCTTCTGGTCTATGGTGGTGGTTCGGTGCTGCGAAACGGCAGCTACAAGGATACACTCAATCAACTTAATACACATGGTATTGCTGTCACCGAATTCAATGGTATCAAACCAAATCCCAGGGTGGAAGATGTGATGGAGGCAGCCAGAATCGGACGTGAAGCAGAGGTGGATATGGTAGTTGCTATTGGTGGTGGAAGTGTTATTGACTCCGCAAAAATCATCGCCATTTGCATTGCAGAAAATTGTGATGCCTGGGAGCTGATGACCGGGAAATATAAACCTGCTACGGCCAAACCTTTAATAGCTGTTCTTACCCTTGCGGCCACGGGCACCGAGATGAATGCCGTGGCCGTTCTTCAGAACGGGGCAACCATGGAAAAGATTGGGTATAGAAACGATCTGGAATATCCGGCCCATTCCTTCCTGGACCCCACCTATACACAGTCGGTCCCGGCCGACTATACAGCTTACGGCATTGTTGACCTGGTGACCCACTCCCTTGAAGCGTGGTTTGGCGATGGTGAAGCGACCCTTTCCGACCGTATTGTTATCTCCGTCATCAAAGAAGCCATGGAATTTGGCCCGGCCCTTATGAAGGATCTTGAAAATTATGAACTGAGATCCAATATTATGTGGGCCGCCACCATGGCTCTTAATAACACAACCATCTATGGAAGGGCCTCGGGCGACTGGGGTGTTCATGCCCTGGGACATGTCTTGTCATTCTTATATGATACTGCCCATGGTGCTACCCTGTCTATTATCTACCCTGCCTGGATGCGTATGATGAAGGACAGAGCGGGTGACCGGATCATCCAACTGGGTCAGGAACTCTTTGCTGTGAATACGGTGGATGAGACCATTGAAGCCCTGAAAGCATACTTCAAATCACTGGGAAGTCCCGTTAGATGCCAGGAAGCCGGAATAAGTGATTCCAAAAAAGAAGAGATCCTGAATCTTATGAACAGGAACCGGGCACAGGGCTTGAACCACAAATTATCAGATGACGAAAGAGGAGAATTGTTGGGCTACATGTTCTAAAAAAAGAAAAGGGTACAATCTGGCGATTGACCCTTTTCTACAACACTAACTAAAACTACCAACTAAACTACCTTAAATGTCATCTACTATTTACTAGTGCAAAATGTATGCCACAAAGATAAACACAAGCAAATTACCTTACAAGCTTTTCAACTTTCTATTATTTCTGTTCAATAAGCCAATTCTAAGCCAATAATCATGTTATTCGATATATTCAGTTGGTAGTTTGATAGAAAAATGAAATCTTGCAGCCGCCTCAACTGGAAATAAATCATAAAGTCATAAAATCAAAAGAATTAATCTGATGAAGAAACTCGTTTTAACAGCGGCATTGGCACTTGCTCTATGGAGCAGCAACGCAATTGGATGTACCAACTTCCTGGTCACCCCTGGTGCATCGGTAAATGGTACTGCTATGATCACCTATGCTGCAGATGCTCATGTATTATATGGGGAACTTTATTTCACACCGTCTGCCGATTATCCCCCGGGAACCTTGCTGGATGTGTACGAATGGGATACCAATAAATTCCTGGGACGGATTCCTCAGC
>JAYEOJ010000348.1:0-2898 GCA_034722835.1 Bacteroidota bacterium
CTTTGCTCCCCACCTGGCAGAGGAGGTGTGGAACATACTGGGGAATAAAGACTCTGTGGCTAAAGCACCATGGCCTCAATATAATGAATCCCTGCTCCAGGAAGACTCCCATGAGTATCCTGTCATGATTAACGGAAAACTCAGGTTTAAGATTTTACTTCCTCTGAACATGGAAGAAGAGACCATCAGGGAGCAGGTCCTGGCACATGAAACTGCGCAGAAGTGGACCGATGGGAATAGCCCCAAGCGATTTATCCACGTACCCAAAAAGATTATTAATATCGTTGTATGATCTTAGGCCTCAGACATCAGATCGCAGGCTTATTGTTGTTTGTGGGGATTGTCGGAACAGGCCTTTTGCAGTCAGCCTGTAATTCTACACCCACACAGGCCTCAGCAGCCTCTCCGGCAGAATCCATTGATCAGGATACCATTGTTCCTGCAAAGGATGCTTACGGGATTCCTCTGGATCTTTACAGGGTAGAGGAGGGAAAAGTTCGTCGCAACCAGACCCTTTCCGATGTGCTTCATCCCTTTGGCCTGACCTTGCAGGAGATCTACCATATCTCGCTGCTTCCCGACAGCCTGATTGATGAGCGAAAAATAAAGCAAGGGAACCGCTATCTGTTTTACTCACTGGCGGATACACTTTCAGACCACCCTTTGCATGCTGAGACCGTTTTTATCTATGAGAAGGATGCCCTCAATTTTGTGGCTGTCAGCATCGATCCTGATTCCATATGGGCCAGGAATGGACGAAAGCCTGTTGACACAAGACTGCAGGTTGCTTCCGGTACCATTGAAACATCCCTGTGGGAATCCATGTTAACCGCTGAGGCTAATCCCATGCTAGCAGTGGAACTAAGTGAAATATTTGCATGGACCATAGACTTCTTCGGAATACAGCAGGGGGACCAGTATAAGGTGATCTATGAAGAGTCCTTTGTGGACTCGACCTCCCTGGGTATCGATAAAATACTGGGTGCGTGGATTAAACACAATGAGCATGATTTCTGGGCAATTCCCTTTGTGCAGGACAGTGTCCGGAGTTTCTTCGATGAAGAGGGGAACAGCCTCCGAAAGGCCTTTTTAAAGGCGCCTCTCCGATTTTCAAGGATCAGTTCAGGTTTTTCCCATTCCAGGTATCACCCTGTGTTAAAAATCAGGCGACCACATCATGGGGTTGATTACGCGGCTCCCACGGGAACCCCCGTTCATACAGTGGGTGACGGTGTTATTACCAAGGTGGGCTATCAGAGGGGTGGCGGTGGTAACTATGTGAAAATCAAGCATAATAGTGTTTACTCCACGACTTATATGCATCTGAGTGGATTCGGGAAAGGTGTGAAACAGGGTGTTTATGTCAAACAGGGTGATATCATCGGGTATGTGGGAAGCAGTGGTCTGTCCACGGGTCCGCACCTCGATTTCAGGTTTTATAAAAATGGCAGCCCCGTCAATCCTTTAAAGGTAGAGGCTCCTCCGGTAGAACCTGTTCACGAAACGAACAGAAGTGCATTTGCGATTACCCGGATCTTTACCCTGAGCTGGTTAAAGCTCCTTGAGTAAATTCTCGACCACTATCGGAAAGTGATCGTACTCCAGTTCATGAATCTTCTTTGCAAGGGAGCCCGGCGTTTCATCAGGATCTATTTCACACCTGGCCTGGAAAATAATATCTCCTTCATCGTAGTCCTGGTTTACATGGTGAATGCTAATGCCCGATTCATGCTCCCCGGCCTCAATTACTGCCTGGTGCACCCGGCTGCCATACATCCCCTTTCCTCCATATTTAGGGAGCAGGGCTGGATGGATATTAACTATCTTATTTTCAAAGGGTTTAAGTAAATAATCAGGCACAAGCCATAGAAAACCAGCCAGGACGATATAATCAATATCACGTTCGAAAAGCAGATCAAGCACTTCCCGGGAATTGTAAAACTGCTCCCTTGTAAATACAAAAGACTCAACTTCAAGCGATTTAGCCCGGCCAAGCACTCCGGCATCTGCACGGTTACTAAGTACCACCCGAACCCTGGCAATTTGACTCGTTCGAAAAAATCGGATCAAATTTTCAGCGTTTGTCCCTGATCCGGAGGCAAATATGGCTATGTTCTTCATTTTTCTTTGAAAATAGTCGAATTTTGCATTTCTTTGCACCGTTAAAAATAACCAATATTATTAATTAAAATTTATAGTCATGTCTGACATTGCATCAAGAGTAAAAGCAATCATCGTAGACAAATTAGGTGTTGATGAGAATGAAGTAACTGCCGAAGCCAGTTTCACTAACGACCTGGGAGCAGATTCTCTTGACACAGTTGAGCTGATCATGGAATTCGAAAAAGAATTCAACATGGGTATCCCCGATGACCAGGCTGAAAGTATTTCCACTGTTGGAGATGCCATCAAGTATATTGAAGAGAACGCAGAATAAGCATTAGCTTATCGTCCAAACACATATTGGTATGAGACGGGTTGTTGTTACAGGTTTAGGGGCCCTCACCCCCTTGGGACACAATTTACAAGATACTTGGAAGGCTCTTGTGAACGGAGAAAGTGGTGCCGCACCCATCACCCGTTTCGATGCTGAAAAGTTTAAGACGCAATTTGCCTGTGAGATTAAGAACTATAATCCACAGGATTATTTTGATAGGAAAGAGGTCCGTAAACTGGACCCCTATGCTCAATATGCCATGATCGCTGCCCATGAAGCCTACCTTGATGCCGGGCTTGATTCTGCTGATCATGATAAGGACAGGGCGGGGATCATATGGGCATCAGGAATCGGAGGTATTGAAACCTTTGCCAAAGAGATGGAGGACTACGTGAGGGGTGACGGAACCCCCAGGTTTAGCCCTTTCTTTATTCCTAAAATGATTTCTGATATAGCTGCAG
>JAYEOJ010000349.1:0-2891 GCA_034722835.1 Bacteroidota bacterium
AGTTTGGCCAGTTTCTTGATGTTTTCTTCAATGCTAACATCCCGGGTGGTAAAGGCATCAATGATCCCGGCCTTCTGGTAGATCTTGCGAAAGTTATCGTCGTCAATCATGCCATAGCCGATTCCGGAAGTATGCGTCAGCAGATGGCGAATCGTTATAGGATAGCTGGCCGGCGTGGCTGTAAATGATGAATCCGCCTCATTCAATGACTCAAAGATCCCAGCATTTTTAAACTCAGGGATAAACTTGGAAATGGGATCATCCAGACGGAATTTCCCCTCCTCCCAGAGCATCATCACAGCGGTGGAGGTGATGGCTTTGGTCTGTGAGGCAATTCTGAAAATATCATCTCGTTGCAGACTTCTGTTAGCTTCCACATCGGCCATCCCGAATGCCTTGTGATATACTATCTCTCCGTTTCTGGCCACAAGAGCCACAGCACCGGGAATCTGATCCTGTTCAATGGCTTCGTTTAACATGGCATCAATACGCATCAGACGTGATTCCGACATTCCGGCAGCTGCAGCAGTGCTTTCAATCAGGGTGGACGAATTCTCCAGCGATCCTTGCTGAGTACAGGAGGTAAAAAGTAAAAATGCGAGCAATAAACTTGCGATTGTTTTCATTGAAATAGTATTAATGGATGTATAACAATTCGTTTATATGGATCATAACGCTCCGGCTGCCGCGTCCAGCTTCATTCTGAGGGCTTCCAGGTCCAGGTCCATTACCCAGATATCGGCATTCCCGGTCCGGGTGCTGATAAAGGCGATCTTTTTCCCGTCGGGCGACCAGATCGGCCCTTCGTTATGGGCATCTGCTGATACCGCAAGGGGAAGTGAAGGACCTCCTGCCACAGGTATTCCTGCCGCAGATATTCCTGCCCCTGCAGACATGATATAAAGACCCAGGTAGCGTTCACCCATGCAGGCATAGATGAGCAGGGAACCATCCGGTGAAAGGGCCAGGTGCCGGTAGAATTTCTCACAATGACCGGTGATCTGCCCGGGTTCCGATCCATCCAGGGGAATGGTCCATATGGTGGAACGCCTGGAAGGCATTTCCATCATGGCCACAAGGACCTGCTTCCCGTCAGTCGTCCAGCCTCCCGGAAGAGGCACAACGCCCTCTTTGTGAAAGATGCCTGTAAGCTGGCGGTTTTCCATCTCATAGATACATAAGGTGGCCGAACTTCCTTCTACAAATGCAATCCTGGAGGCATCGGGCGACCAGTGAGGGAGACCTCCATGCAGGATCCCGATGGTATCGGGCAAAAATACAATGGGCTCCCCTCCACAAGCAGGGATCATTTTGATGCTCTGTCCTGTATCGGCATCAAATACAACCAGACTTCCGTCGGGTGACCACTTGGCATGTTCTCCGACACCGGCAAAGATCTGATGGGCTCCACTTCCATCCAGTGCCACCTTCCATAAGCCATTCATCCCGGTGCTATCGTATCGGTCCGTGTGCTGGTAAATCAGGCTGTCGCCTGTGGACGACCAGGTAGGGAAGCCATCCTGGGCAGGATCACTGGTCAGCTGCCTGACCGGAAACAGGTCCTGCGCATGCAGGTTTATGCTGACGATACATAGAACAACAAGTATGCATGCAAAGCGATTCATTATAAGTTTTCTTTTCTGATTCAGGATCAATGGGTTTTTATCAATGGTGGATTAATCCATGCTCCATTGAGGGCGGAATCCTCCGGGCCATACAATCTTAATACGCAATAAAAGGGCCCGTCCGGAGCAGGCAGCCAGTTGGATTCAAGGTCAGGACCTGGTGAATCCTTCTGAACATAAAGGGTAAGGGAGCCATCCGAAGCATATACGTAGTTATCCATCATGTTTGAATTCAAGAGGTAGCGTTCAAGGGGATTATGGATAAAAAGCTGCGTCTGCCCATCATACATGGTAAGGGACCAGAATGCCTTGACCGGTGGAAGTTCATCCTTCTGAAAAGTAAGTGTATAGTTATTATTGCTGGCATTCAGCGCTTCACCATCCGCATCAGTCAGATAGGTAGGATAAATAGCCTCAGCTCCGGAATTCCCGTATAAACCCATATGTGCAGCGACTGCTCTTAAAACGTAGAATTCAGATAACTGGTAATTCTCGATGGCACTTTTTTTAAGAAATTCCCTGGTACCAAAAATCTTTGCACTTACCAGGGGATCAGCTGCATAGGCTGCAATGAATGCTTCAATCTCCTTAAATCCTTCCTTCACTCCCTCTTCAATGGCTTCCTGTATATCCTTGTCAAAGCGCCCTATATCAAAGCCCTGTTCCGTCCCAATCCCAAGCCTGGCAAATCTTTTCATCAGTTCAATCTCCTCGGAGACAGGATCCAGAAGGGAAAGCATAACATCCAGGTACTTAAATGAAGCTGAGCTAAACTGGTCCCCTTCCTTCCATTCAGGAAATTCTCCGGCCCGGGCAGCTTCATGCGTTTCCTTCCCAAGAAAGGAAGCAAGCATTTCAAGTTTGTACTCCCCCTGGATACGCTTCACATTCTCCAGGTCGTTTGCATCCATCATCTGGGTGCGAACCACCACAAAGAACATCCCGGTTTCACAACTTAGCACCTGATCAATTTCATCCGGGACCTTTCCCTTCCAGGAAGATTCCCTGATCAGATACTTCCCGCCGGAATTTCCTGTGGTCAGGGTCCCCAGGTAAGCATAGTTATGGGTATAGAGATCAATCAGCTGAAAATGATAGAATCTTTCCGGTTCCAGATCGGGCAGTGTGAAAACACAAGGCTCATTTCTCAGGTCCACCCAGAACATACAGTAAGGGGTGTCGGAGTTTGGTGTTACCACCGCTTTGTCCTCTGGCGTATATAGTCTGGCATCACAGGCAAGTTCATTAAAAGGCCCCTTGTATTCG
>JAYEOJ010000350.1:0-2877 GCA_034722835.1 Bacteroidota bacterium
ATAAGCAGCCGGGTTGTGAATGAAGATCTGGCCATAGGCAGCCCGGTCAATGGGCGGATTAAGCAATACGGGTGTTGAGTTCGGGCCTATGCCATAGTTAATCAGAATGGTGGTCTTAATGGAGAAGATCACATTTACCGAATTGGGAATGTTTTTCACCCCGTCGTTCCGGTTGGGATCCTGCACCACAATTTCGTATACCCCCGGACCGGGAAAGGTGTGCTGGGTAATATAGACATTCTTCTGGTAGTAGTTTGGCAGCTTTACCAGTTCCACGCGAGGGGCAGAGGAGAAGGTGTTATCCCCCCATTGTACCTCCAGGTTATCCCTGTCGGCCTGACTCAGGGTATAGGTAAAGGTGGTGATTTGGATCTGGTAGGTAAGTTCATCCAGCTGGGTCAGGGTAATCTCGCCTGCCCGATTATGAGTCGCATGAACCGGCAGGGTCATGCAAACCAGGATTAATATGGGAAACCACAGTTTTCTCATCCAATCATCTCAATATCACTTCTGCTTCATGCTTAAGCACGTCAAATTTTATACCAGTCTCCCTTTTTTCGAAAACAAATATCACAAGATTGCTCTGGTCGGGATAAATATCCGTAAGCAAAGCATTGTAAATGTACAAAGAATTTGGATTTGAAGGGACCATAGCGTGCATCTCGATGGTCATGGCATCCTCCTCAATGCTTATGGAGTCCAGTTCAAGGGCGAATCCCGGCAAAGCTTTTTCTGCGCTTATCCTGAAGCTTTTATTCAGATAATCTGTGAACCAGGGGATTTCCCTTTTGGCAGGATCACTGAAATCGACCGGTTTTCCATGGTAATGAAAATAACCTACCTCCCAATCGTCTATGAATGATTTCATCGTGATGTTCAGCTTTCCGTTTTCATATGTTATATTCGTGATGGAAAGATGAAGCGGATGGGCCGGGGATTGCACCGGAAGAAGCAGGGCCAATGTCAACAAAGCAATCAGTCTCATGGCTGTAAAATTAATGAAACTATTAATCTCTTAGCATTCCATGTCTCTATTTGAACTCTATTTCAAACTTGGATTACAACATATAGCTGATCTTAAGGGTTATGACCATATCCTCTTCATCCTTACCCTCTGTGCCTTATACAGCCTGAAAGAGTGGAAACGGGTCGTGGTCCTGGTTACCGCATTTACCATCGGGCATTCACTTACCCTGGCGCTGGCCACCCTGGATTTGATCCGGGTGGATGGTGACCTGATCGAATTCCTGATCCCCTTAACCATTTTTATGACCGCTCTGGCCAATCTGTTTGCCCGGAAACAGCAGGTAAGCTCTCTGCAACACTATCTGAAGTATACTGCGGCCCTTTTCTTCGGACTGATCCATGGACTTGGATTCTCCAATTACCTGCGGAGCCTTCTTGGATCGGAACGGGGATTGGTGCTACCCCTTTTCTCATTTAATGTGGGGATTGAAGTGGGACAAATCATCATCGTTTCCATCATTATGTTGCTGACGAAGGTGGTGGTGGATATACTGGGCCTGCCCAGACGTGAGTGGCATGTCTTGCTCAGCGGGGCAGGACTGGGGATCTCACTGGTTCTGATGATTGAAAGATTTCCATTCTGATGAACTGGCAGGCCATACTAAAGGAATACGAAGGCTTCCTGAAACTGGAGAAGGGACTGTCGTCCAATTCCATTGAGGCCTACCTTTCCGATATTGGGAAACTGGAACAGTTCCTGGATATGGAGCAGTTTGAGGCCGGACCGGAGGAGTTGAACCAGGAACAGCTTGGACGCTTTCTGATCTGGATCAGTGAGTTGGGACTTTCGGCAAGGAGTCAGGCCAGGATCTTGTCCGGGATCAAGGCATTTTACCGTTATCTCCTGCTTGAGGAAATAATTGAGAAGGATCCCACTGCATTGCTGGAGGGACCCAGGCTGGGAAGCAAGCTGCCAGAGGTGCTCACAGTGGAAGAGATAGACCGGATGCTGAGTAAAATAGATCTGAGTAATCCCCAGGGACGCCGGAACAGGGCAATGCTGGAAACACTTTACAGCTGTGGTCTCCGTGTCACCGAACTGGTGCAGCTACAAATATCAGGCATATTCAGGGCAGAAGGATTTATCCGGGTGATCGGAAAAGGGGATAAGGAGCGCCTGGTCCCTGTTAGTCCGCGAGCCCTCAAGGAGATTGACCTTTATCTGCCCGACCGGAATGCCCTGTCCATACAGCCTGGATACGAAGATATTCTATTTCTGAATCGCAGGGGGAAGATGCTTACCAGGAACATGGTCTTTACAATTATAAAGGAGCTGGCATCGGCAGCCGGTATTCAGAAGACGGTAAGCCCCCATACCTTCAGGCACTCCTTTGCCACCCACCTGGTGGAGGGCGGGGCTGACCTGCGTGCCGTACAGGAGATGCTGGGACACGAATCCATCACAACCACAGAGATTTATACCCACCTGGACAGAGAATATCTCCGGGAGGCAATTATCAGCTTTCACCCCCGGTCGGGAAAGAAATCCTGAAAAAATTGTTGCAAAAGCAGACAATCTCTTCAGGTATATAGCGGGGAAACCCTACCCTGGAAATGTATCGTCTCTATCGATAATATACAGTTAATGCTACGCTGTCAGATAATAAAATGACAGGTATTCGAATCTGTTTAAGGGCTTGATTCACTTTAATTTCAGCTTTCCTGATTCCCTGAATTTCGTTATATTTGTTTAATAGTAGAACACAATGAATAATCCGGCAATAAAGGCATTCATACGAAAACACAGTAAGCTGTTCTGGTACATCGCGGAAGATAAGAAAGAGGATATCAGTGAGGATGTGCTGGTGGAGTTTATATTGAATTACGGTACACTTGATGATGTTACAGAGC
>JAYEOJ010000351.1:0-2873 GCA_034722835.1 Bacteroidota bacterium
ACTTTATCCTACCTCGTTCATATGATATATATTTATATGTTATGAAGGTCAGAAGTATCATGTTGTTTCTGTTTCTGACAGCCGGGATGGCGCTGAACGGACAGTACACAAAGGAGTTTAAGAGAATCTTCTTCGATGCAAGTTACCTGATGGAAACCGGATTTTATGAAGAGGCCTTCAACCGATATAAGAACTTGTTGACTCTAGATCCGGGAAACTGCAATATCCTTTTTCATTGCGGAGCCTGCTGTTTGAATATACCTGGAAATGAAGAGCAGGCCATCACTTATTTAGAGGAGGCAGCAGAGGGAGTGACCCTGTCCTATAAGTCCAAATCCCATAAAGAACCTGGTGCCCCGACGATGACCTATTTCATGCTTGGCCAGGCATACCACCTGAATTACCAGTTCGTGGAAGCAATAGCAGCATATACGGAATACCTGGAGATGGGAAGCGACCAGGATCAGTCCCAGCTGGAATATGCCAGGATGCAGATTGAAGCCTGTGAAAGGGCATCAAGTATTGAGCGAACCCATCCCGCTTTTGAGTTCCAGGGCGTGCTGGAACATTTTGAGGATGATCTGCCCTCCTGCAGCAACCCGGTGATTTCTGGCGATGGTAAGATGCTTATCTTCCTGGTGGACTACCCTTCGGATAAGAAGATTATGATGACCACCCGCACCGATAGTCTCTGGTCCAGGCCAAAGGTTATCAACAGCCAGATCGGGATGGTAGGGGAAACCTACCCGGTATCACTCTCCTATGATGGGAAGGACCTGTACCTGGTTCACCACTTTTATTCTCATTCAGATATTTTTGTATCCCATTTGAAAGGAAATAGATGGTCGGAAGCTGAGGACCTGGGTTACAAGATCAATGGAAGAACATCAGAAGATCATGCCGGTATTTCCAAGGACGGTCAGTCACTTTATTTCACCAGTGATGTAAGAGGTGGACAGGGAAGTTTTGATATCTATGTTTCGCGGCTCGATGAAAAGGGGGAGTGGGGAGAGCCGGAGAACCTGGGACCAGTTATTAATACCCCCTATGAAGAGCATACTCCCTTTATTTCCAACAACGATTCCATACTCTTTTTCAGTTCCCAGGGACATAAGTCCATTGGTGGCGCGGATGTTTTTCACTCCAGGCTACAGAGTGATGGCACCTGGAGTGAGCCGGAAAACATGGGATATCCGGTGAATACCACCGGTGACGACCTCTTTTTTAATCCGGGCTGGACAGAATTTGAAAGCTACTATGCTGTTCGGAGGGAGGATGATCCCACCTCCAATACAATCAATATGGTTATGGAACTTGAGTACGAAGAGGAGTTGGCCCAGAGTACTCCAGTTAATTCTAATGCAGAGGAATTCGTGGCTCAAACGACTGACCCTGTGCCTGAGGTGGCAGTAGTAACAGCAACAACATCAATAGTAACAGAGGATCAGCTTGTCGAACCTCCCAATACCGATGAGATTGAGATGGTGCTCAATGAGCGCAAGCCTGAACCTGAGCCCGAACCCGAACCCGAACCCGAACCTGTGGAGACACCTGCTGAGATAACGATTCCAACTGCAGCACCAGTGGAGCCTCCGGCTTACGCAAACGAACTCACCACATTGGTACCATTTGTAACCAATAGATATGAACTGGGACTGGCTGCCCAGCTTGAGGTGGAGAAGATTGCTGAGCTGATGATGTATCATCCTGATTCAAAGGCGTTTCTGGAGGGGCATACGGACTCAACTGGCGATGAGGATTTTAATATGCTGCTTTCTTTGTACCGTGCTGAAAAGATTGCAGAGTACCTGGAGATGCGTGGAATAGACCGGGAAAGGATTGATGTAGAAGGAATGGGGGAGTTGGCCCCTATTGCAATAAACAGTTTTTCTGATGGCTCTGATGCCATCCTTGGCAGATACTTGAACCGACACGTTATTGCAAGAATCAAGGGTTCTCTTCCTGCTGACTCTCCCCTGTGTGGTGTTTTTGTTCCCGAGAATCTGGTACCTGTTGATGATAAGAATAAAACAGCTTTAGCCAGGGAATATCACTACACCATCCAATTAATGGCAGCCAGTATGCCAGTTCTGGATTCCCATTTCGAAGACATCACCGACCTGAAGGAATATGCATGCAACGATGGGTTCTACCGGTATACGACCAGCTCCTTCCGCACCTTTCAGGAAGCCCGGAAACGATTGCTGCAATTACGAAAGCGTGGCTACCCGGATGCCTTTATTCAGACCCGGGGATGGTATGATCGGGCCGTTAAATAGACCTTTGCTTACTTTTCAATAGCTGTATCAGGAGCAAAATAGATATCCTCTAGTTCCCAGCGCTTCTGAAGTTTTTTTAAGGCTGACTTGAAGGAATCAAAGTTCATGTTCTTCTTGTCTGTCCAGCCCACCTCAGCATAAGCTGCTATTCTTGGAAAGGTCTGGAAGCCGTTAAATGTCAACAAAATACTGATCTTATACGTCTTTAAGGTAATTCTATACTATAACAAGACTAATACCCCAGCACTATGAAACATTATATTTTATTCATGTTTATTATTTATAGGACCGTATCGCTGTTTCCGCAAATAACAAACAATCCCAGCACAGGCGAAATCCTGAAAGATATTGATGGAAATATTTATTCTACTACAACCATTGGCGATCAAGTATGGATGGCTGAAAATCTCAAAGTAACACATTATTATGATGGAATGGATATACCATTAATTGCAGATAAGAAAACATGGAAGAATCTAACAATAGGTGGTTATTGCTGGTATAATAATGATTCTATGTCATGCTTTGAGGATTATGGAGCTTTGTATAATTGGGACGCAGTAGTTTCAGGCAAACTTTGCCCATCCGGTTGGT
>JAYEOJ010000352.1:0-2872 GCA_034722835.1 Bacteroidota bacterium
GAGGGCCAGCAGATCATCCATACTCCGAATATTGATAAACTGGCTGCAGAAGGGCTTCGGTTTACGAATGCCTACTCCAGCATGTTATGTGCCCCGGCAAGGGCATCCCTGATCACTGGCATGCACGATTGCCATTCGAAGGCTTTTGAGATTACCAATGCAGGCATATACAAGGAGATTGGTTCCGGTGACCGCACCCACCAGGAGGTAGAAGAAGCGATCAATTCGAGATTGTCTCCCGTCCCTGAGGACGCTGTTTTCCTGGCCCAGGTGGCCCGGGAGACTGGTTATGTAACTGCCCAGTTCGGAAAGCTGGAGTGGGGTTTTGCGGCAACTCACAGTCAAATGGGACGGCATGGCTGGGACCGGTATTTTGGCTACCTGGATCATGTCCGGGCACATGGCTTTTATCCGCCCTATCTCTTTGGCAATGGAGAACTATACCCTATCAGCGGGAATACGCGCTCCGACTGTGGAAAAACGGGGGAGCCGGAAACAAAAAATACCTTTGAAGAACGCTGGGATATGACAGGCAAGGAGGTCTATTCCCAGGAGATTTTTATGGACAGCGTCCTGGCCTTTTTAGGCGAGCACAGGGATCGCCCCTTTTTCCTTTATTTTCCCACCCAGCTTCCACACGGACCTGTATCAATACCTGTGGTGCACCCCGATGTTACAGATGATGACCGCCTTACCCGGATTGAGAAGGAATATGCATCAATGGTTATCATGCTGGACGACCATGTGGGCCGGATCATGCAGGAGCTGAAAAACCTGCAGATCGATGACAAAACCATGGTTATTTTCACTTCCGATAACGGCCATGAGATCTACTATGAAAAGGAAGGGCGGATCCATAAACCCTATACCAATATGCAAACCGGGGAGCTTTTCGATAACCTGGATCGGAAATACTACAGCAACCTGGCAGGAGATGTGTTTGACGGCAACGGAGGACGGGCCGGTCTGAAGCGCAGCAACCTGCAGGGAGGTGTGAAGGTTCCACTGCTAATCCGCTGGCCGGGAGTGATCCGGCCGGGGCAGGTGAGTGAGCGCCTGGTGGTGGCCTATGATCTCCTGCCCACCCTGGCAGAGATTACAGGCTACGGGGGGAGTTTCAGGTCCGATGGCCTTTCGTTCTACGGGGAGCTCACCGGAAATGGAACTGAGAAAGAGCATGACTACATCGTCTTTTCTTCATTCACGGGTCCTGCCCTGCTTACATCCGACGGGTGGAAAATCAGAAGCTACCTGAAAGAGGATGTATTTGAACTCTACTACCTGCCCGATGATTTCCGGGAAGAGATCAATCTTGCTGAAGCCAAACCCGTAAAGCTGGAGGAACTGAAGCAATTGCTGTTGCTGGCCTGTGACGGGGATTACAGAAATGGACTCTATTTACCGCAAAAGAGCCAGATTGCGGTCAGGTAAGTGACTGTCCCTGGGGATTAACAGGTAATGTGAAAAAGCCCTATCCAATTCCCCTCCGATCTGTTCCATTCGAGGAGGGCTTCCGGTGTACTCTTCAGCACAACCCTGCATTTCTTGTCAGAAATAAACTCCGTGGCTTCCTTTGAGAGCCTGGTCACCCCGTATTGACCGGATCCGATAATGATGCCCTCCGCATGTTCCTGGTAAACATATTCAATCTCCGGAAGGGAAATGGTGTGAGAGCTACCGTAAATGGATTTGGAAAGCTTTTTCTTTCTTTTTTTTACCTTGCCTTCCAGGGAAATGATGATATCATGATCATAGCTTTCCCCATCCACAATAATGGAACCAAAATCTGTATCATTGATTACGGGTTGTTTTTGATTGCTCATAACCAGAATCTTTTAAGTGGCAAGTTACGACATTCGGGCATGCGGTGTCAATAGCAATCTGATGAACTTACCCCAATAATACCCTTTGACTTCCCTGCGTTGCCGACCGGGTGGTAAGTTCAGGATCTCGGGAGTTGTCAGGTAAAAAAAATGGTGATACTGTTTACCTATTGGGTGGCAGTCCCGCCTCATAACCCTGTATCTGTTCCTGCCGGTTTTAATTTAGACACGTTGGTTAAATAGAGATAACGGAAGTGACCTGAATTATCGGGTTATTATCAAATACAGTGCTTTTTACGATAATAAATATCACTATAGAGATATTTTTTATCTGTTTATTACCCAATAAGGTTAATAACCCGATAATTTTAATCCTTTTTGGATTTGACTGTCCAGTAAACAGTACCAAGAAGAAGTTTACTTGACTGATATACTGCTTCTTTCGTAACTTGGACTGTCATCCAATCCCATGCAGCAATATGTATTCGACCAGCTGGGCTATACCGAACTTGCAGAGTCCCTGGGTATCCCCCTGATCAATCTTCATACCGGGGAAATGGTTGAGGTGGATGTTCCGGATGCTTTCGTTTATAATAAAATAGTGGTTCACAAGGCCCTCTCGGAAATAGACCTGCTCTGTTCCGTAAGATCCTGTATTCATAACGAGGCGTTTAAAAGAAATTCCCCCTGTGTGTCCTTTGAGATCATGGACATGGTAAGAGCCTGTCCCCCGGGATTAACGGTGATTGACGCGTCCACCTCCATGGAGGGAAATGGACCTACCGACGGGGAACTGGTGAAGACCAACCTGATCATCGCCGGCACCAATCCACTGGCCACCGATATGGTGGGTGCTAAGATCATGGGTTTTCATAAAAACGAGGTAGCCACCCTGGCCATGGCCATCCGTGCCCGGATGAAGCCCACCTCCCTTGATTACGTGGAGATCAGGGGTGAGCCCCTGGAAGGGGTGCAGATGGCCTTTAAGAAACCCGACCTGATCCCCTGGGGAGAAATCAACAGCTGGTACGGCGCCAAAGAAATCCACG
>JAYEOJ010000353.1:0-2868 GCA_034722835.1 Bacteroidota bacterium
ATAGAGAAAGAAGGGCTCTGATGCTTGCTCACTGCTGTGCTTTTGGATGAACTCTATGGCCTGGTCGGTAAAGACGTCCGAACAGTATCCTTTTCTTCTTACCCGTTCTCCGTTTTCCCAGAGGTAGGGATCAAAATAGGAGCTGTCGGGCCGCATGAAGTTTCCAAAATCGTCCCCGGGCTGACCGATTCCGCCACCCTTGTGAGCCAGGTAGTACTGGAATCCCTGATCCATGGGTCGCATGGGATAGGAGTCACCCAAATGCCACTTGCCCACCATGGCTGTATGATATCCGTTTTCAGCCAGTACCTCGGCAACTGTAATCTCCCCGGGTGCCATCATAGCGCCCCCATTGTAGGTGTCGTACACCCCGGTACGCAGGTGGTCCCTGCCTGTCATCAGACTGGAACGGGTAGGTGCACAAACAGGTGAAACGTAGAAAGGATCGATCCGGGTACTGACTCTGGCCAGGGAGTCCAGCACAGGTGTCCTGATAAAGGGATTCCCGTGAATACCCAGATCTCCATAGCCCTGGTCATCTGTAATCACCAGGATAATGTTTGGAGGAGGAGTGTCTGATTGAACTTCTGGTGTTTCACATCCTATCAGAATCTGCAGTGCAAGGAAAATAAAAAATAGGCGTTTCATATACGTCCAGATTAGCTTAGATTTTCTTATTTTCAACATCAAACTCCAAAACCCTAAAAATGAAGAATCTATCCTACGTCGCGGCCTGTTGCGCGATCCTTCTTCTCGTCCTGTCTTCAAGCTCCTGTAAAAATAGTCAAAAATCAGCCTCAGACAAGCAGTTTTCTGCAGATGTAATCGTCTATGGTGGAAATTCTGCAGCGGTAATTGCTACCGTGCAGGTAGCAAAGATGGGGAAGGAGGTTATTATGGTTTCGCCGGATAAGCATCTCGGGGGACTTACCGCATCGGGACTGGGTTGGACCGATACAGGGAATAAGGCGGTGATCGGGGGACTGGCACGTGATTTTTACCATCGTCTTTATCTCCATTACCAGGAAGACTCGGTCTGGAAGTGGCAGGATAAAACCGAGTATGGGAACAAGGGACAGGGGAATGTGGCCATTGACGGGGAGAACAGAACCATGTGGATCTTTGAACCTCATGCAGCCGAGCAGGTATTTGAACAGTTGGTGAGCGAATATAAGATCCCGGTCCACCGGGAAGCATATCTGGACAGGAAACAGGGAGTAAGCATGAAGGAGGGCACCCTAGTTTCCATCCGGACCCTGGATGGTAAAGTATTCCGGGCGGAGCAATTTATTGATGCCACTTACGAAGGTGACCTGATGGCCGCTTCAGGAGTATCTTATACCGTAGGAAGAGAAGCAATCGATCAATACGGAGAGGAGTGGAACGGGATTCAGAGCGGTGTGCTTCACCATGGGCACCACTTCAAAAGTGATATCAGTCCTTATGTTATTCCCGGTGATCCAGCCAGCGGTGTGTTGCCCCGGATATCCACCGAAGATCCTGGAGTTTATGGCGAGGGAGATCACCGGGTACAGGCTTACTGCTTTCGTATGTGTCTCACCGATCATCCTGAAAACAGGGTGACCATCACCCGTCCCCCGGATTATGATTCCACCCAGTATGAGCTCCTCCGAAGGGTGTTTGCTTCCGGCTGGAGGGAATTGTTCCACAAATATGATCCCATCCCCAACCATAAGACCGATGTGAACAACCACGGGCCCTTCAGTACCGATAATATTGGGATGAACTACGATTACCCAGAAGCTTCATATGAAAGACGCATGGAGATCATTGATGAACATACCAGCTACCAGAAGGGGTTGCTATGGTTCCTTACCAGCGATCCTGCGGTTCCAGCCGATATCCAGGAGCAGATGAATCAATGGGGTTATGCCTTAGATGAGTTCACGGATAACGGTCACTGGCCACACCAGATCTATGTGCGGGAAGCCCGGCGTATGGTAAGCGAATTTATAATGACAGAGAATGAGGTCCTCGGAAAATCGCCGGTGGAACAATCGGTGGGCATGGGTTCTTATACCATGGACTCCCACAACGTTCAACGTTATATAAAGCCCGACGGATTTGTGCAGAATGAGGGCGATATTGGCGTACATCCCGGCAATCCTTACCAGATCGATATGCGTTCCTTGTTGCCCTCCGAAAACGAGTGTTCCAACCTGCTGGTTCCGGTCTGCCTCTCCTGTTCCCACATTGCCTTTGGATCCATACGCATGGAGCCCGTATTTATGATCCTTGGGCAGAGTGCTGCCACCCTGGCGGTTATGGCCATTGAAAAGAACAGTAAGATCCATGATATACCCTATGAAAAACTGAGAGAGCAACTTCTCCAGGACGGTCAGGTTCTCCAACAATAGCACGTAAAAACCAACGAAATATGAAGACAATTAGAACATCCTGCTTCACTTTCCTTTTGCCGCTCATCTTATTGCTATTAAGCAGCTGCCATAAGGAGATATTTGTGGAATGCGAAAATTTTGAGCACAAGGGAGGATGGGTGGTTGATCCTCAGTTTGTGGAGCAGGTGGGATCGCCCTACCTGATGGCCCATGGAATGGGCGATCCGGTAGAAAATGCCTCCACCACCATCCAGGTTCCTTCCAGCGGGAGCTATCACGTTTGGGCACGGACCACAGACTGGGCACCGGGTCCATGGTCGCCCCCAGGTCAGTTTAACATCTGGCTGGATGAGGAACAATTGCCCAAAACCATGGGCCACTACAAAAGCTGGGGATGGAACTATGCCGGAAAAGTAAGGGTAAAGGGAGGTCCCGTTCTCTTGCAACTTGAAGACCTGTCCGGTTTCAATGGTCGATGCGATGCCGTTTACATAAGCAACAGGTACAG
>JAYEOJ010000354.1:0-2866 GCA_034722835.1 Bacteroidota bacterium
TCAGCCTTAGCACAGTTTTTCATATTTTCGAGCAGGAGCGTATGTTAGTTTTTTTTCGCAATTTGATACTGATTTATCATAGAACCAAAGCTACTTAGCGAGCATGGTTAAGAATGAGTTCAATCTGAAATATGTCACCCGAATCGCCCTTACAGCAGCACTGGGAGGATTGTTGTTTGGATATGACTGGGTGGTTATCGGCGGAGCAAAACCCTTTTACGAACAGTTCTTTCAGATTGCCCATAATCCTTCCTTGCAGGGATGGGCCATGAGCAGCGCCCTGCTTGGCTGCGTTATCGGTGCTGTAATTTCCGGATTTCTGGCCGGCCGCTATGGCAGAAAAAAACTATTGATCCTGGCATCACTCCTGTTTCTTGTTTCTGCAGCAGGCACCGGAGGATCAAGCAATTTCACCATTTTCATTTGCTACCGGATACTGGGGGGAATGGGAATCGGTCTGGCTTCGAATCTGTCTCCTGTATATATCGCCGAAGTTGCACCGGCAGGTTTGCGCGGACGATTTGTGGCCCTGAACCAATTAACTATTGTCATCGGAATTCTGCTGGCTCAGATCATCAACTGGATCATCGCGGAACCGGTACCCGATGATTCCACAGGAACGTTCATTCTGAATTCCTGGAATGGCCAGAACGGCTGGAGGTATATGTTCTGGGCCGAGGCAGTGCCTGCAGGGCTCTTTTTTCTATGTATGTGGTTTGTTCCCGAAAGTCCAAGATGGCTCATTAAAAGAGAACAGTCGAAGAAAGCCAGGACCATCCTGAGCAGGATTGGCGGAGAGATTTACTCAAAAGAGACAGCCCGTGAAATTGAATCTACTCTTAGATTCGAAACCAGCAAAAGCAAGCCTGTATCCATTCTCAGCAAATCGATTTTTCCTGTTGTTCTCATAGGAGTATTGCTGGCACTTTTTCAGCAATGGTGTGGCATCAATGTTATTTTCCTGTATGCCGAAGAGGTATTCTCTGCTGCCGGATATTCTGTTTCTGATATGCTCTTCAATGTAATGATCACCGGAAGTGTTAACCTTGTATTCACCTTTGTGGCACTGGCACTTGTGGATAGAATCGGGCGCAAAAAGTTGATGCTGATCGGTTCCGGAGGGCTGGCCCTTATCTACCTGCTTGTGGGAACACTCTACTATACTGGCTCCACCGGTTTGCCTCTGCTGATATTTGTTGTGGCTGCCATAGCCTGTTATGCCATGACCCTCGCCCCTGTCACCTGGGTGGTCCTGTCTGAAATCTTCCCCAATAAAGTCCGCGGAGCCGCCATGGCTGTTGCCACTTTTGCACTCTGGACCGGAAACGCCCTTCTGGCCTACTTCTTCCCGATCATTAACAACCGAGTAAATGCTTCGGGAAGCTTCTGGATTTTCGCATTGATTTGTATTGCAGGTTTTTTCTATATCAAAACCAGGCTCATCGAAACCAAGGGGAAATCCCTTGAAGAGATAGAGAAGGCCCTGCTTAAAAAAAATAGCATATGAAAAAATGGTTTGGATTGCTCCTGATTCTGCTGGCTCTTGCCTCATGCAAAAAGGAAAATGAGTTGTTTATAGATCTCTCAGGCGAGTGGCATGTGAGCCTGGACAGGGATGATAAGGGAATCACCGAAGAATGGTATGCCACCAGGTTTACGGAGACCATTATCCTGCCCGGATCTCTGGTCGAAAATGGAATGGGCGATGCTGTTTCAGTAAATACCATCTGGACCAGCCAGATTGTGGATAGCTCCTGGTATACCGCAGACAAATATGCTCCCTACCGGGTGGAGGGAAATACCAAGATCCCCTTCTGGCTGCAACCCGAAAAAAGATATGCGGGAGCCGCATGGTACCAGAAAGAGATTGTAGTTCCTGGAAGCTGGAATAATAAACTTATTGTCCTTCATCTGGAGAGGCCACACTGGGAAACAAGACTATGGATAGATGATATGGAAATCGGGATGCAGAATAGTCTGGGAACTCCCCATAGCTATCAGCTGAAAGGACCCCTGGATCCGGAAAAGCACCTGCTCACCATCCGGGTTGATAACAGGATCAAGGAGGTTAACCCGGGAGTGAATGCTCACAGCATTTCCGATCATACCCAATCGAACTGGAATGGCATAGTAGGAGATATCTCGCTGCAGGCAATCCCATTGATTTTTATAGAAAATGTAAAGCTGTTCCCTGATGTGGAACATGCTTCGGTGACGGCTGAAATACACGTCCGGAATCTCACAGGCAAAGCCCGGCCCTGCACCATAAAGCTCCTGGGCATCCCCCAGGGAAAGGCAGATAAATTGGAAGCCCTGGTGCATGAGTTCAGCTTGAAGGAAGGTGACGATGGCGAGATCCTTGAGCTATCCTATCCCATGGGAACATCTCCTGCTTTATGGGACGAATTCAATCCCAACCTTTACCGGATGGAACTGGAATTGCTCTCTCCGGAAGGAAGGCAAGAAAAGCAGCTGGTATTTGGAATGCGGGAGTTTAAAGCTGAAGGAAAACGCTTCACCATCAATGGCAGGCCTCTCTTCCTGAGAGGCTCCCTGGAGTGTTCAATATTTCCAAAAACCGGTTATCCTCCAACCGATAGTGATCACTGGCTTAAGATCTTTAAGAGCGCCAGGGCTCATGGATTAAATCACATCCGCTTCCATTCCTGGTGTCCGCCTGAAGCTGCTTTTGTGGCTGCCGACGAGCTTGGAATCTACCTGCAGGTGGAATGCTCCAGCTGGGTCAACTCCGGACCTACCGTTGGTGACGGTCAGCCTATTGATACCTGGCTCTATAAGGAGGCTGAATATATTCTTAAGGCCTACGGTAATCATCCCTCCTTCTGCCTGATGGCACATGGAAACG
>JAYEOJ010000355.1:0-2865 GCA_034722835.1 Bacteroidota bacterium
CGGTATCCATGCAACCAAGCTCATTGATCACCTCCAGGCGGACTGATCTGGATTCCGGTGAAATAAATTTCAATTCGATGCCTGGCTGGTACTCATTGGAGGACCAGTCGCGGCAATCGATACAATTCTCGTTTACCAGGTTCCAGGTAAAAGCAGCTCCACCGGATGAGTAGTTTACCAGGTTCAGCACCACGTGATTATCGAGGCCTTCGAGACCCTCTTCAATCTGGAAGTCAGCCACCGGGGAAGCCAGCACCTCAACCATCATACGTGATGCAGTTGGTTGACTGCCATGATTTTCGGTGGTCAATGTAACCATATAACGGCCTGCTTCTTTGAATTCATAAACCGGATGCTGCTCCCTGCTTATATCGCCGGTTCCAAAATCCCATAAATAAGAAGTGGCATTCAGACTCTGATCGGTAAACTGTACCGTAAGCGGGGCACAACCCGATTGGATGGAACTGGTAAAATAGGCAATGGGTGCCGGTGCTTGTTGATTATCAATTTCCGGAGAGAGGCGCAGCATTTCATCAAGGCTTTTTCGGGAGCTGTCGACATTTTCGTCCGGACCGGCTTCGGAAATCTGATGATCCGATTCAGTACCTGAGTCTATCGCATTCCGGAATGAATCAGTTGTTTCCTGTATCTCGTCGCCCCTGAGCTCGCTGTTTGAATCCGGACCAGACTCCCCTGTACCTGCCTCTGCACCCCTTTCTTCCGGGGAGATGGGAAGGGTAAGTTCCTCAGGAATAGTTTGATCCGTCTCACTCTTCTCTCCAGCCAGGATCACTACCAGTCCCGTGGCAGCAAGCAGAAGGGCTCCGGCATAGTAGACATTGAACCGGGTCGGATTGAATCGCAGGAACTGCTTCCAGCGAAGCTGCCGCTGAATGGCTTTCCACGAAGCAGGCGACGGGGTAAGCTCCGTTCCATCGAGTTTGGCCCGGAATAACTGTTCTATGTTGAGCTTATCACTCATTTCGTTTCTTGCTTTCCTCCTTCAGGGTTACCAATCTATCCTGCAACCATCTCCTGGCCCTGCTGTACTGTGATTTACTTGTGTTTTCATCAATTTTCAGAATCTCTGCGATCTCCCGGTGCTTGTATCCCTCCAGTGCATAGAGGTTAAACACCTGCCGGTAACCATCCGGCATCTGCTGAATCACTTTGAAGAGTTCCTCTTCGGTAAACTCAGCCTCGCCCCATCCCTTGTCTTCAAACTTAGTTTCACTCACCTCACCCAGCTCGTCATGATACCGGTGTTTCCGCATCTTATGATAATGGGTAATGGCTGTGTTGATCATAATCCGGCGCATCCACGCCAGCAACGGGCCATCCCCCTTAAACTCCTTGATATTCAGGAAGATCTTAACGAACCCTTCCTGCAGAATATCCTCCGCTTCATCCATGTCCTTTGCATACCTGTTGCAAATGGCAAGAAGCAATCTTGAGTAGCGGTTATACAATTCCCACTGAGAAGATTGTTTCCCCTTGATACATCCAGCAAGTATGTCCTTCTCACTAATCATGGATGTGTTCACCTAAGGTGACCCCCGTTTTAAATGGATGGTTGCATCATGCAGCCTCTATTTTACTACGAAATAGGGATTCAGAAGGTTTTGTTTATTGTAGTCCAATTCCTTGCCATCATCGACACGGTAGACATTCTTACCGGCTGCTTTGACCACTGCATGGGCTGCAGCAGTGTCCCACTCCATGGTGGGGCCCAGGCGGGGATAGATATCCGCTTCACCGGCAGCAACCAGGCAGAGTTTCAATGAACTCCCCTTGCTGACCAGGTGGACTTCCTTTCCCCCTGAATCGAGCGATTCCACAAAGGTCCTGGTATCTTCATTGTAGTGGGAACGGCTGGACACTACCGTGAAAAGCTCCGGATGTGGGTTTTCCAGCGGCAGGCGATCGGCAAACTGCAGGAGATAGTCCAGGGGCTGACTAAAGTTTTTCTCCTTTCTGCACCGGAAAGCCCCCCTTCCGGGAATTCCCACATATAGCTCATTTATTACAGGAGCAAAAACAACTCCGAATGTGGCTTTCCCCTCTACCACCAGGGCAATATTCACGGTAAATTCCCCATTCCGGTTGATAAACTCTTTGGTTCCATCCAGGGGATCCACCATCCAGAAGCGTTGCCACTGGCTTCGTTCCGGATGCGGGATGTTCCGGCCTTCCTCGCTCAACACAGGGAGTCCGGTAGCATCCAGGTGTTCAACAATAATGTTATGTGCCTGCCGGTCTGCCAAAGTCAATGGCGAGGTATCTTCTTTGGTCTCGATTCCAAAGTCCTCTGAACCATAAACTTCCAGTATAGCCTTACCTGCTTTCAGAGCGGCCCGGATGGCGATGGAATAGTTTTCTTTCATGAGTGTAAAGATATTAAATGTACATACCTGCAAGCCTATTTGGTGTATAAATAGTCTGGTTTATTAGTTAATTGTGCGTATTTTGGAGCTGGGAATGTCAACACGAAAGAAGCCAAAGAACGGACTAATTGCTCTAGACCTGCTTATCCTTGCAGGATCCTATGTCTTTATGGCTGGCCTGAAGCCTGTTATGGTCTCCTATCTCTCGCCAAAGTACCTGATTGGATTCGGGGTCACGCTGTTCATCTGGATGTTCTCCTCCTTCTACTTTAAAAAGTATCATATTACCCGGAAGGAGCGGCCCACCTTCCTGCTTCGGAACATTATTTATCCAAACTTTATAACCCTGGCCTTTGTCTCCTTTATTATCTACGCCTTCAACACCACCTTCTTTTCCCGGATGATGGTCCTGGGCACCTTTGGGGTGGCCACGACACTTGAGATATTTGTGTTCAGCCTCTACACCTATATCCTGAGCTCC
>JAYEOJ010000356.1:0-2860 GCA_034722835.1 Bacteroidota bacterium
ACACGGAAACCGAAAACAGGTGGGACAGATCGATGTGCTTAACCGGCAGATTGAGTGGCTCGACTGGTACGTGAAGGATCTGCATCCACTTGACGGGCCCATGCCGCGACTGGATATCAGTGATACTTACGGACTGGACTGGAACTTCTGATATCAAAGGCATAGCACATAGTTGTATATTGATCAGCATGGCTTTGATTTTGCCCATGCTCCCATCCTGTGAACAGGATAGTGCAAGCGACAAATGGATCAGTATTGATGACAATAGTTTTGTGAATTCCTCCGGCGAGACCGTGGTATTCCAGGGAGTTAATATCCGGGATCCGCACAACCTGGAAGAGGAAGGACACTGGACCAGGTCCCACTTTGAAGAGGCCAAAGCATGGGGAGCCAATGTGATCAGGTTGCCCATCCATCCGCCTTCCTGGAGAACACGCGGTGAAGAGGGATACCTGGCCCTCATTGATCAGGCCGTGAAGTGGGCCAGGGAACTGGAGCTCTACCTGATCCTTGACTGGCACTCCATCGGCAATCTGAAGATGGAACTCTTCCAGCACGAAATGTACATCACTTCTGTAGAGGAAACTACCTCATTCTGGGATGCTGTTTCCACGAAGTATGCCAATGAGCCCGTGGTGCTTATGTATGAGCTCTATAACGAACCCACCATCTCGGGAGACAATTTCGGGGACATGAGCTGGGAGGAATGGAAAGCCATTAACGAAGAACTTATTGCAGTCATCCGAAATAATCATCCCAGATCGCTGATTGGAGTGGCCGGATTCAACTGGGCCTACGACCTTGTCCCCATAAAAGATGCACCCATCGATGCCCCCGGCATCGCCTATATCAGTCACCCCTATCCCCAGAAGCGTGAAGCTCCCTGGGAGGACCAGTGGGAGAAAGACTGGGGCTATGTGGCAGAAACTTACCCGGTATTCCTGACCGAAGTGGGATACGCCCTGCCGGATGAAGAGGGCGCCCATATTCCTGTGAAGGGAGATGAGACATACGGGAAGGCCCTGGTGGACTTTACCAAAGAGCGTGGAATCTCCTGGGTGGTCTGGTGTTTTGATCCGGACTGGTCCCCGTATATGTTTACCGACTGGGACTATACCCCTACCCGCCAGGGAAACTTCTTTAAAAAGGTAATGAGCGGAGAATAATTCTTAGGTATTCAGCTTCAGAGCTGGCGCCGCAGTTCTTTAAGACCTTTCAGATTGCGTTCAAGAACCACCTTGATATCCTCGCCTTCTGTATGGCCGAGGATTCCGATAGGTCCAGAATATCCGGAATTTACAATGATCCTCATCATCTCCAATTCGCGGTCCCCATCACCCAGGGTGATAATTTTAGGTCCCTCAACCCGCATCCCATTAATATTGATGGTTGAGAGGTAAGGCAGCATCTTCTCCAGATTCTCTTTAAATTGGTCTATCTGGTGGTGACCGTGATGGAAATTATAGACGATCCTGATCTTTTCCGATCCCACTGATTCAATGATCCTGACCAGGTTATCTGGTTCTCCGAACCATCCACCATGGTTGTAGAGGGCCAAGGAACACCCGATCTTCCCAGCTTCCTGAAGGATCTCTCGGACCACCTCCACAGCCCTTGCGAGGCTCTCTTTATCCGCTTTCCCATCAAAACAGTTATCGGGAAATCCTAACCAGATCTCCGTCTCCGCTCCTGCCTCCTTCAGGATATCAAGGATGGCCCTGCCAGAATTGTTTAGTGGCTCTTCCCAGGCAGGATCCACCCAGAGCCAGACTGCACTCAGTGCGATGTGATGATCCTTTAATGCTCCAATTTCCTCCCTGAATGACAGAATGTGTTCGTCACGATAATCGTAAGCGAAATGACTTAATCCCAAATCATCCAGCATTTCTACACGTTCCTGTGGAGTTCGGGTTTCAGCATCGAATGGAACAATGCACCAGGCCACCAGGTTTTCCTTTTCAAACAGTGCTATGCCTCCCTCAGTAGCAGAATTGCATCCCGCAAAAGCCATAGACAATAGCATTAATATGATGCATGTATTTTTCATCAGTCATCGGCAAAATACCTGCCCAGTTTTTCGACCACTGCCTGTTTTACCTCCAGGGGATCTATGATCCCGGCATGCCGGTACACCACCTCTCCTCCCGGTGCAAGCAGCATGGTATAAGGCAGGTTCCCCTGCCAGTGAGGATCAATGGAATTGATAAAGACCTGCTGGTCTTCTCCTGTATAGATGTAATTGGCGAAAGCAGCCTGGTGCTCTGACAGAAAGGCCATCACCTTCTCACTTACTGAGGGTTTGTCGGCACTGATCGAGACCACCTCAAAATTCCGTTGCCCATACATCCGTTGCATGCTTATAAACTCGGGGAACTCGATCACACAGGGCCCGCACCAGGTAGCCCAAACATTGATAAGCCTGTATTTTTGGCCCTTGTTTTGTACCACCTCCCTTATGCCATCCAGATCTGCAGAGATCAAGTTCACTGGTTTTTCCTTCCAGCGTTCATCCAGGGTATTTCTCCATGACACCTTTGATTTCCACTTCAAGGAACAGCCAAATGCTTTGGTGCTTTCCACCGGGACAGATTTGCCTGCCAGCAGTGCCTCGATTGCATTGTGTGCATCCAGCTGGTTAGGGGTCTTGTAGGGATCCTCCATATCGTCGATCCTCCCACGGTATCGCAGTTTTCGCTCCCGGTCAAATATAAAAACATGGGGAGTGGCCAGGGCCCCATAGGCCAGGGCCGTGGCTTGCTCCTCACCATCATACAGGTAGGGAAAATTATAGGCTTTATTTGAGGCCCGGATTTTCATATCCTCAAAGCTGTCGCCCAGATCCGTATAGCCAAGCTCTTCC
>JAYEOJ010000357.1:0-2860 GCA_034722835.1 Bacteroidota bacterium
AGTACGCCCGCAACCGAGCTATTAAATTCTTTGAAGTTAAAATCCAGGAAGGTATTTCTAAAATCCGGAAGACCAATTATAGTAAAGTCAAATGCCAGGGTACTCCACTGATCAACAGTGATTTGCATTTCATCCCCTTTGAGATCATTCAGTGTTCCATGTACCTGGCCATCCATGGTGAGATGGTCAAGCAAAGTCATTGATGCAGGTATAAATGTAAAGAGGTCCTCCATATTAACCAGTGAATGGTTCGATTCGAAGGTGAGGTCCACCTCCCTGGAGAACCCTTTGAATCCCTGCCAGTGGTCAAAATTGAACCCCAGTACAGGGACGTGGAGTTCAGAATCACTCATATCGACCTCAAGGTCGTAAAAATGCATATGGTTTTTTCCAATGGACATTAGCGTGGCCAGGTGATTGAATTCAAATCCACATTTCTCAACGCCAGAAAGGGAGATGATATTCATGCTGATGGTATCCATCTCGCTTATCAGGTCTTCAAGTGTAATTTCCAGTCCCAGCATATCAAAATCCCTGAAATCAATCTCCGATCGCAAGGGAGAGTGCCCGGTTTTTGTGAGGGAAAACCGGCCATTGCTCATGGTGATTTCATGGATATGGAGCCTGTTTTTACGTTCCGGGGGTACATGTGGCTTATTCAACCTGTCAATGATTACAGCCAGGTTTACCCCTCCTTCCGGTTCAATGACCAGGTTCAACCAGGCGTTCTCCAAGGCAATTTTCCGGATTTCCAGGCCTCTTTTGTCTGATCGTATATTTTTGATCCTAAGTTTGGTAAGTTCGGAATAGATCAGGGTATCCCCATGCAGGTCCTCGATGTAGAGGTCCCTGATCTGAACCCGCTTAAAGAAGGTGTAGTTTACAGATGACAGGGAGATATCAGCCCGTAGTTGTTCCGATAATTGTTCAGCCAGCAATTGACTGACCTTTGTCTGTACCTGCCTGTTTTGCAAAAATAGTAATGAAAGCGATGGAACTGCCAGAACAAGCAATACCACGATCAATCCTATTTTCGCTATCTTTTTAATACTTTTGCACTTTCTGTTTATTCAAACACTGTAAAAATATAAAAAGTTGTCATGGGCACCGTAATTCTTGGGATTGAATCTTCCTGTGATGATACTTCTGCTGCTGTAATAAGGGATCGGCAACTACTTTCCAATGTGATTGCCGGGCAGGATGTGCATCGAAAGTATGGCGGTGTGGTGCCTGAGCTGGCCTCCAGGGCACATCAGCAAAACATTGTGCCAGTGGTGGATAGGGCGCTTAAAGAGGCCGGAATTTCCCGAAGTGATATCGATGCTGTGGCATTTACCCGCGGGCCCGGACTTCTTGGTTCCTTGCTGGTTGGAACTTCTTTTACCAAAGGTTTTACAGCAGCCTTAAATATTCCCATGATTGAGGTGAATCATCTCCAGGCACATATCATGGTTCATTTTATTCAGTCCAACGAGTCGAACATCGCATCGCCCCGTTTCCCCTTTTTATGTCTCCTGGTTTCGGGTGGACATACACAGCTGGTGGTGGTCCGGGATCATCATACCATGGAGATTATAGGCCGGACCATTGATGATGCTGCCGGGGAGGCATTTGATAAATGCGCCAAACTTCTCGGATTGTCCTATCCGGGCGGACCTCATGTGGACCGGCTTGCAAAGCAGGGCGACGCAAACAGATTTACCTTTAACAAACCCAGGTTAGACGGGTTCGATTACTCTTTTAGTGGACTGAAAACATCCTTTTTATACTTTCTCAGGGACCAGTTGAAGCTGGATTCAGAGTTTATCGAGAAGAACAGGGCGGACCTTGCAGCATCACTGCAAGGAACCATTGTGGATATTCTGCTCAATAAACTAAGAGCGGCCATGAAGCATACAGGAATTGATCAGGTGGCTCTGGCCGGCGGCGTTTCTGCCAATTCGGGATTGCGGACAGCCATGGAAACTGAAGCTGAAAAACGGGATTGGGAGTTATTTATCCCCCCTTTCAGTTATACAACTGATAATGCGGCAATGATTGCCATCACCGGGTACTACCGCTACCTGGAAGGGATTTTCGCGGGGGATGATGTAACCCCTCTGGCCAGGATGTATTTCTGAGTCAGCCTTCAAATGTTGGATATTATTTACTATATTGTTCATACTTTTTTGTAAAGGATGGATAAACTAGAATTTCAGCCTACTCAGAAGACGCCTTACGTTTTACTGGACCCCAACGGTAAAATTAAATTCAAGGGCAGGTCCATCCCGGAGGATGTATCTCTTTTCTATGAGGATATTCTCGACTGGGTCATCGCTTTTGCATCCTCCCCACCAGCAAATACGGAAGTAGAAATTGAAATGGAGTATCTGAACAGCGGCACTTCCAAGTACATGCTCCGCCTGCTTAAGAAATTAAAAGAAGTCGATAACGATGGTTACGACTTATCCATCAAATGGGTATACGAGGAAGGCGATGATGACATCCTGGAAAGGGGAGAGTATTATGCTTCCATCCTCGATCTGAACATCAACTTCATTGAGATCGAATAAGCAGATCAATCTGTTTCCAGAAAGTCACATGGAACAGATAGGAATCGCTGTTTTTAATGGCCTTCTGAAAATTAATGGTGCTGTTACATCCTTTCGGGTGTTCTATGGATGGATCAAACAGTCCCGGTTTCTCCGGGTGGAACTGGACCCCCAGTACATGGGGGTAGCGGTCGTGCTGGATCGCTTCAATAATCTTCCCATCCATGGAGGTGGCTGCTACTTTCCATCCCGATCCCAGTTTTTCAATGGCCTGGTGGTGGGAACTGAGCACAAGGGGATTCGTGCCCGTATTGAATCCGATCCCACTG
>JAYEOJ010000358.1:0-2859 GCA_034722835.1 Bacteroidota bacterium
CTATGAATACAGTGATGTGATTTTACTCCTGGCATTCAAAGGGAAAAAGCTGGTTGGAAGGGTGATGGGCGTCATCAACTACAAATACAACGATCTGCATAAACAGAAGAATGCCCGCTTTAATTACCTGGAAACATGGGACGACCTGGAGGTGATCAGGAAGTTGCTGCTCCATGTGGAGGATTGGGCCAGGTTCAAGGGGATGAAGAAACTGGTGGGTCCCCTGGCTTTTTCAGATAAGGATCCGCAGGGATTCCTGATTGAAGGATTCAATGAACCCATATCCATTGCCACCCATTGCAACTACGAATATGTGGTTGATCATCTTTCTGCCCTTGGTTTTAAAAAGGACATTGATCTGGTTGCATATAAAATTAAGATACCGGAGCTTACCCCTGATCTGTATATAAAAGTTGCAGAAAGGGCCTACCGTAACAATCCCGGGATCCAGTTGCTGGAGTTCACCAGGCGCAAAGATCTAAGACCCTGGATCAGGCCCATTTTCACTCTGATTAACAATACCTTCACGGACATATATGGATTTATGCCATTTACCCTGGAGGAGATGGACGATTTTGCCAACCGCTACTTGCTGATTATGGATCCCCGGCTGATCAAAGTAGTGGTGAATGAAAAAGGAGAGCCTGTGGCTTTTGTTATTGGCATGCCGGATATCAGCAAAGGCATAAAAAAATCAAGAGGATACCTGATTCCCATTGGTATCTTGCAAATACTAATCGCCGGACGCCGTACCAGGCAACTGAATTTGCTTTTGGGTGCGGTACATCCCGACTATCAGAACAGAGGTCTTGATACCATCATGGGATCGGCCATGCTTGACTCGGCAAGAAAACAGAATATGGAATACATAGACAGCCATCTCGAAATGGAGAGCAATTCCAAGGTGCGGGCTGAGATGGAGTATATGGGAGGGAAAGTCTACAAGACTTACCGTGTCTTTGGTAAATCGATCAGCAAGACTACAAAGAAAGCTGCAAAATCCAGTGAGCAGCAAGCCAAGGAAGAGGCCATGTTGGTGTCACCCTGTAATTGATGCTTAAAGCAAGATAGATGCTGTTTAATACGATCGATTTTGCTATTTTCCTCCCCATAGTAGTCCTGATCTACTATCTGATCCCACAAAAACAGCGGTGGATCTTGCTGCTGGCCGCCAGCTACTATTTTTACATGAGCTGGAAAGTGGAGTACATACTCCTGATAATTGCTTCTACCACGGTTGATTATTTTAGCGGGATCCGAATGGCCAGGCTTCCGGACAGGAAGTCCCGTTTGCCCTGGTTGATCCTGAGCCTTTGCGTAAACCTGGGCCTGCTCTTCTCCTTTAAATATTTCAACTTTGCTACAGAAAACCTCAATCTTCTGTTCCAGAAAGTGGGACTGGCCAGAGAGATCCCCGTGATGAAAGTTCTGCTTCCCGTCGGAATCTCATTTTACACCTTTCAGACCCTGAGCTATTCCATCGATGTATATTTCGGGCGACAAAAAGCTGAAAGGCATCTGGGTTATTTTGCCCTCTATGTCTCCTTCTTTCCACAACTTGTGGCAGGCCCCATTGAACGCTACTCCAGGTTAGCGCCACAATTCAGAATGAAGCAAACCATCTCCAATGAAAACATGGTGAATGGTTTGAGACTTATTCTATACGGGCTTTTTATAAAAATGGTGATTGCCGATAATATTTCCGGGATTGTAGACCAGGTTTACGCACATCCTGGTAATTTTAGCTCAGGGAATATTCTTAAAGGGATCTTCCTGTATTCTTTTCAGATTTACAGCGATTTCTACGGATATTCCACCATTGCCATCGGTAGTGCCCTGCTTCTGGGAATCCGGATCATGGACAACTTTAAGTCACCCTATCTGGCAAAGAATATTTCGGAGTTCTGGCAGCGATGGCATATCTCTCTTTCCACCTGGTTCAGAGATTACCTGTATTTTCCCCTGGGAGGGAACCGTGTTTCCAGGCAGAGATGGGTCCTGAATATCCTGGTGGTGTTCTTAATCAGTGGCCTCTGGCACGGCGCCAACTGGACCTTTATTATCTGGGGCCTCTTATTTGGCTTGCTTTATATGGCCGAACGGTTTTTGAATGGAGCACTGAACCTGAAGCTTAAATATGCACCCTATTCAGCAGGACATATATTGCTGGCCCTAAAGACCTTTCTCCTGGTAACCGTACTCTGGGTCTTTTTCAGAAGTCAGAGTTTTAATGGCGCCCTGAGCATCTTTAAACTACTTTTCCAGAATGCTCCCACGGACCCGCAATCCTTACTGATTCCCATAAGTACGTGGATCTTTTTATTGCTCTTTATCATTAGTGATGTGCTTTTGTACAACAGGCGTTTCGATAGCTGGATCTCCGGAATGCACTATCTGCTCAGGTGGGGTATATATGCTGTGTTGCTATTCGGGATAATCGCCTTTGCCGGAGTTGAGAACTTTCCTTTTATCTATTTTCAGTTTTGAGGGATGAACAGAGAGAGTTGGAAAAATATCGCACTCAGGTTAGTTTCATTGCTGCTGCTTTTCATGGTAATGAACCTGCTGTACAAACATTTGTATTTTGAAAAAGACCTTCAGAAATATTCATCCATTATCAACCTGGTCAGAGACGTGCCACCTGATGCAGATATAATCTATCTGGGAGAGTCATCCAACAATAATGTTCGTGAGGATGATCTGGATAAGCGGAAAATCTCAAATTTTATTGCAGATTACTATCCCGGGATGGCGCTCTATGATCTGACCAAGCCTGCAGCCCATGCAGGAATTTTTAAGGTCCTGCTTGAACAGATGCCCGAAGAGAGTGAAGTAGAGACCGTCATAGTCACACTGACC
>JAYEOJ010000359.1:0-2857 GCA_034722835.1 Bacteroidota bacterium
ATGGAGCTGGGGGGATATGCCTGGGAGAAAGCCGGTCGGATCTGGTACAGGACCCTGTGCGAAGCCCTGGATCAATCATCAGATTTCCAGGCGGCAGCAAATTTAAGCTACCAGGTGGCCGGAGATCTGTACGGAAAGAACAGCACTGAGCAGAAAGCAGTGTATAATGGGTGGAAAGCCGTAGGAATTGTTCCGGCTTCTGATGGGCAGCGTGGATGCCGGGGCTTTGTTCGGGGCATCTGGCGTCGTATATTTGGATAGAAATTCTTAATGAGCCAATGGATCAGGACCAGTTCCATATTTCCTTCAGTCGGTCCGGTGGATTTACCGGAGCTTCAAGCAGTATTGAAATTGACAGCCGGGATCTGGATTCCCTGGAAGCTGAGGAGTTAAGACTATTAATCGAGGGCTCAGGCTTCTTCGAAGCTTTTGCATTTGATAACAGCTTCATTCATATGCCTGATCAGTTCCGCTATCAGATCACCATAAAACATATGGGAAAGAGGAGGTCCCTGGAGTTAAACGATACCACCATCCCTGATCTGTTCCGGCCGCTGATCAATCACCTGGTGCACAGGGCCCGGAAGTCCCGTTAGAAACACTGCGTCAGGGCCGACCGCCACCATGAATAATGGGTGCTTTCCAGCTCTTCTGCAGGAGGGAAAGCATAGTAGAGGTAACTTTCCTGGTTCCCCACGAAGAATCCCGTCTTAATGGTTCGGTAGGACAGCTCTCCCTTGAATTGGCGGATCACTGTTTTAGTCAGGCGTTTATCAGACAACATCAGGGTGGACAGACAATCCCTCAGGTGATCCGGATTTGGATAAGGAAGGTCTTGAATAGGAGCCTCCGGATGCCTTGCCAACTTATTCAGTTTGAGTTCCACCATGAACAGGGCCGGTGTCGAAACAGGTTTTTTTGTATCTGTCAGCATGCCGATGAACCCGGGAGGTGAGAGCTTGCTGGCCACCCTGGTATGGATGGGATTGAATTGTTGATAGAGGTGTATCACATCCAGCTTGTCTTCTGTATAAGGGCCTGATTCCAGCTCCAGCACTTTGCCGTCGACGGTGACCAGGTAGAGGTTCTTCATTGCTTCGAGGGGGGTGTTTTCAAGTACCCTGTAAATGGATAAATAGAGCGAACGTTTGGGTTCCCCATTCTCGTAGGGCACAAGTCTTTTATTCAGATAATCCGAGGGAAGGTCTTTTAGCTTCGATGGGTCCAGCTCCAGGAAGACGGCCTGTCCGCGTAATCTTTTTCTGGTGCCAACTGCAAGATAATTTCCGAATTCAGCCGGGGGAAGATGTGAAGCCACCAGTGACTCCGGGGTGAGGGAGAGGTAAATATACTGGTTCATGACAATTGGTTTTAGGATGGGAAAAGTAATATGGGCAGATTGGATTCCTGTAATATTCGCTTGAAGAGGTTGGGTTTGAAGAGTTTCTCAAATATTCCCCGCTTGTGGACGGTAAATGAGAGCAGGTTAATCTGGTTCCGGGAGGCAAAATCTTTCATGCCATGATAGACATCTTCATCTTCAATCAACTGGCACTTGATGTCGTGTTTCCCGTAATCTTTTTTAAGCTGGGCGTTTAACTCATCCATTCGCTCGATTTTTGCCGGATTATGAGCTGTATCAATGTGAATGCAGGTAACCTGTTTGTCGAAAGGTTCCACAATCTTCAGTAAGCGTTCCAGGGAGTTATGGTCCTTCTCGTTAAAATCGGTTGCGTACAGGATTCTCACACTCTGAAAATCCTCCGGAGAACAGGGTCCAGGGATGGCATATACAGGGACTTCCAGCCCGCTGATAATTGATTTGGTCAGTCCGGAAAGAACACTTTTTGAGTCTTCTCTTCTTCCTTCGGTCCCCAGCACAATGACATCGGGCTTGTATTTCAGGCTGACACCTTTAATCTTTCCGATGATATTTCCCATGGCCAGGGAAGAATGGATTCTGACATTGCTGATTTTTTGAGAATCCATGTAGATCTTCATTTTATGGGCAAATTCGATAATCCCGTTATTTGCCCTCTTTTCATTTTCCTTGAGTGTACTCTGGATGTAGTCCAGGTAGGTTGCCGATTCTTTGATTCTTAACTCAGAGATTGGGTCGGGATAAATGTGCAGCAGCTTGATCTCGGCATTGATCTTTTGTGCCAGGTGAATGGCATACTGGCAGGCGTATTCCGAATCCTTTGAAAAGTCAGTTGGAACGATTATTCTTCGAAGCAGATTGGCAGGATCGATGTTCTCAATGTCCATCCCATGTTCGTCTTTAATGCGCAGCATGACCTTGATGGCCCGTTCCACATCTTCTTCTTTTACCTGGACGCGGACTTCGTCCCATTCGCCATCATTAGTGCTGATAATGGCAAAGAAGCAGTCTATGTTAACTGCTTCAAATTTCTCCTTTAGAAAGCAGGCAGTTTTAGACTGCTCATAGGTGGCAAGTGTTACAAGTGTTTGCATGGCAGTAATGTATTAATAAAAAGGCCCTCTATATATTTAGATAAGTGAGGGCCGATTTTGTTTAGTGACATACCCGTTTTTTTTCATGAGAACTCCGGGGAGTTTATGTGAGGAGAAGTGTCAGGATCCGAACCTGCAGCTGAATTTCAAGGTGCTTAAGATGCCGGGTGACCTTCGTTCGAAATACTGGTCTGCAGCATTGTAGGACTTGTAAACCAGCTCGATATCCTCGTTTAGAAGATTTTCAATCTTCAGGCCAAGTGTCATTTGCCCGGACTTTCCAAACCTTACAGATGAGTTGAAGTTAAGGCTGTGGAAAGGCTCTGTATAGATATCCGGTCTGTCGGCCACACCCACAAATTCAAGTGCCGATCCCTGTACA
>JAYEOJ010000360.1:0-2851 GCA_034722835.1 Bacteroidota bacterium
GGTTTAAACGGCAGGGTTCGAAAAGAAGACCTGCTGTACTACCTGGAGAACAGGGGAGAGCAAAAAGCGGTCCGGACCGAGGAAGCTGCACCAAGTACTCCGGCACCTGAACCTGCCCCTGAGAAAACTCCTGTTCAAAAGCCGGTTATCTCCGGGGAAGGAGATGAGATCATTGAAATGAGCAGGCTCAGGAAACTAATTGCCGATCACATGATCAGGTCCAAACAGACTTCGGCCCATGTGAGTAATATGATTGAGGTGGATGTTACCGGAGTTGTTAACTGGAGAAACCGGGTGAAAGAGGATTTCCTGAAAAAAGAGGGAGTCAAGCTTACCTATCTTCCCGTATTCCTTGAAGCAACGGTGAAATCACTGGGGGATTTCCCACATATCAATGCCTCAGTGGATGGGGATAAGATTATCATAAAGAAGAATATCAATCTGGGTATTGCGGTATCACTTCCCGATAATAATTTAATTGTTCCAAATATCAAGGATGCCGGAGCACTGAATTTAACAGGGCTTGCAAAAAAGATGAATGAATTAGCCTCCGCCGCCCGTGGCAATAAACTTAATCCCGACGATATCAGTGGCGGAACCTTTACAGTGACAAATTTTGGTTCTTTTCAGAATGATATCGGAACCCCCATTATCAATCAGCCCGAGGTAGCCATCCTTGCTGTGGGAGCCATTAAGAAGAAACCTGCAGTGATTGAGACGGAGATGGGAGATGTGATTGCCATCAGGCAGAAGATGTGGTTATCCCTCACTTACGACCACAGAATAATTGATGGCGCACTTGGCGGTGCATTCTTAAAAAGGCTGGGAGACTATATTGAATCATTTGATCCCGCCACCGGTAATTTTAAACTATAACCAACAATGTCAACAAAAAAGAAATACAGCATAAAGCATACAGACAAGGAGACACTGGCAAAATGGCTTAAACTCATGCTGGTAGGGAGGGCAATAGATAACAGGGCTCCCAACTATCTGAAGCAGGCCATAGGTTGGTCCTATCATGCACCCTATGCAGGGCATGACGGAATCCAGTTGGCCATCGGCCAGATCTTTGACCGGGAGCATGATCACCTGTTTCCCTATTACCGGGATATGCTGACCACGCATTCTGCAGGTCTTACTGCTGAAGAACTCATACTGAACGGAATTTCCAGGGATACAGATGTGGCAGGAGGCGGAAGGCATATGTCAAATCACTTTGCCAAACCAGAATGGAACATCCACAATGTATCATCATGTACAGGAAACCATACCCTGCATGCTGTGGGCCTTGCCCGTGCCATGAAGAAATACAAGGTCCCCGGTGTAGCCATTAGCTCCCAGGGCGAATCCTCAGTTTCTGAAGGTTATGTTTATGAGGCCATCAATGGTGCCAGCAATGAGAAACTCCCGGTTATTTTTGTATTCCAGGATAACGGATATGGCATCTCAGTGCCCAAGGCAGACCAGACAGCCAACCGCAAAGTGGCCAATAATTTTTCTGGCTTTAAGAACCTGAAGATTTTTCACTGTAATGGAAAAGATGTTTTCGACAGCATGAATACCATGACCGAAGCCAAAGCCTATGTGGCCGAACATGAACACCCGGTTATCGTTCATGCAAACTGTGTTCGGATACATTCGCACTCCAATTCCGACAGGCACGATCTCTACCGGGACGATTATGAACTGAATTACGTGAATGATTACGATCCACTGGCGAAATTCAGAAGACTGCTGCTCAGATATGAACGCTTTACTGAAACTGAACTGGAGGCGATTGAAAATGAATCCAAAGAGATAGTGAAGGCTGCTCATAAGGTGGGGATGAGTGCCCCGCAGCCCACTCCTGAATCCATCCATGACTTCGTGATTCCTGAATCCTACAAAAGTGAGAAATATCCTGAAGGTCTGCATCAGCACGAGGGAGAGCCCAAAAAACTGATCGAAGGATTGAATGAGACCCTGAAAGCAGAATTCCGCCACAATCCCGATACCTTTATCTGGGGACAGGATGTTGCCCACAAGGAGAAGGGGGGCATATTTAACGTAACCAAGGGAATGCAGCAGGAATTTGGCAAAGAGCGCGTCTTTAATGGTCCCATTGCAGAGGACTTCATAATGGGGACTGCCAATGGAATGAGCAGGTTTGACGATAAGCTTCGCATCGTGGTAGAGGGTGCAGAGTTTGCAGATTATTTCTGGCCCGCCATGGAGCAGTTCGTTGAAACAACTCATGAATACTGGCGTACAAAAGGACAATTCTCACCTAATATCACGGTCCGCCTTGCTTCTGGCGGGTATATTGGAGGAGGACTATACCACTCACAGACCATCGAGGGATCGCTAACTTCCTTACCCGGGGTCAGAGTGGTCTACCCCAGTTATGCTGACGATGCAGCCGGATTGCTTCGCACCAGCATTCGTTCAAAAGGTATGACACTTTTCATGGAGCCCAAAGCACTCTATAATTCACCCAAGGTAGCAACACCTGTTCCGGATGATTTTGAGGTTCCCTTTGGCAAAGCCAGATTGAGAAGAGAAGGAAGCGATCTGAGTCTGATCACATACGGAAATACCACTCCTTTATGTGTGGATCTGGCCGACCAGTTTATGAAAGAAGGGACGGCAAGTATGGAGGTGCTTGATCTCCGCTCGCTCAGTCCCCTCGACGAAGACGCGATTCTTACCACAGTGAAGAAAACAGGTAAAGTGCTAGTGGTGCATGAAGACAAAGTATTTGGGGGATTTGGAGGAGAAGTGGCTGCCCTGATCAATGATAAAGCGTTTGAGTACCTGGACGGACCAGTGAGAAGAGTGGGTTCAACCTTTACGCCGGTTGGCTTTAACC
>JAYEOJ010000361.1:0-2848 GCA_034722835.1 Bacteroidota bacterium
CCAGATTCCCGCCCTGAAGATTTTAACTCCCATTTTCGCCAGGGGCCTGGCTGTGTTCAATAGCTGTTCCTCAGACTCTGCGCTGCACGGGCCAGCCATAATAACAGGTTTGCTAAAAAGTGCCCCGTCCAGGGCTATGGGTTCCAGCGCTACATCAACTACCATAATTTTCGTTTATTCTATTACTGATTTACCTTTTCTGTATTCTCCCAGAATGCCAATGGATGGGGTAAAGGGTCCGATGGCCTCCAGGGATCGCTTATACATATCATAATCATTGATCTCCACATCCACAAAGAACATGTATTCCCAGTCCTTCCCAGGAATCGGCATCGATTGTATCTTGGCCAGATTGATCTCGTAATAAGACAGGATGGAGAGGATTTTTGACAGGGATCCAAATTTATGTGCAACCGTAAAGAAGATAGATGCCTTGTTCACCTCTTCGCCTGGAATCCGGATTCCGTTCTCTCCAAGGATCAGGAAACGGGTGTAGTTCTTCTTATTGGTCTCAATGCTCTCGGCTATAATCTCAAGCCCATACTTTTCCGCTGCCATCCTGCTGGATATGGCGCCCAGATCCATGGCTCCCTTTTCCGCAACCTCCTGGGCACTCATGGCGGTATCCATGCTCTCGATCACGCGGATATGGGGATGGGAATCAAAAAAGTCATGGCACTGTAAAATGGCCATGGGGTGGGAATAGACCTCCTGCAGTCCGGATATCTTCACCCCCGGCATGGCCACCAGGTTCTGTTTAATTCTCAGGTATATCTCCCCGGTAATATGCATGCTCGTATTGATAATCAGGTTGTAGTTGGGGATGATGCTGCCTGCAAGTGAGTTTTCGATGGCCATGATACCGAAATCGCACTGCTGGCCCTTCAGGGTGCTGACCATATCCCGGAATGTACTCCTTGGAAGGATTTCAATCTCCTCATTTTCAAAGTAATGATGGGCTGCAATCTCGTGGAATGCACCATATCCTCCCTGTATCGCTATCTTCTTTGTCATCGTACTAAAACAAAAAACCCGACTTAAGAGCCGGGTACCGCATGCATAAAGGAAGCCCGACCAGCTATCTGCAGGTGAAAAAATAGAAGAAATATGCTGAGCTTCTGAACGCCATGATCATAAAATCGGATGTAAACCTAAGCAATTATTAGCAATATAGCAAACTACCTAACAAATTGTAAGGAGATGGAGCTATAATAATCTTTTATTAATATTGCTCCCATGAAAACAGCAGAACGGTTTGAAAAAGTGATCAAGTATTTTTCCGAGGAAATGCCCGTGGCAGAAACCGAACTGGAATACGAGGATCCCTATGAGCTTATCGTTGCAGTGATCCTCTCTGCACAATGTACTGACAAACGGGTCAATATGATCACCCCTCCCTTCTTCCGGCAGTTTCCGGATGCCGCATCCCTTGCGGAAGCCAGGCAGGAACAGGTGTTAGAGTTGATCAAAAGCTGTTCTTATCCCAATAACAAGGCCAGGCACCTGGTGGGGATGGCCCGTATGTTGAATCAGAAGTTCCATGGCGTGGTACCCGATACCCTGGAAGAGCTGCAGGAGTTACCCGGAGTAGGACGTAAAACCGCCAATGTGATCCTCTCAGTGGTTTTTCGGAAGCCGGCCATGGCAGTGGATACGCATGTCTTCCGGGTGACCGCAAGAATCGGACTTACTACCGCGGCCAGGAATCCTTATGAGACTGAGATGCAGCTGATCAAGTATATTCCCGAGGAAAAGATTCCACTGGCTCATCACTGGCTGATCCTCCACGGGCGCTACGTATGTACCGCACGCAAGCCAGCCTGTGACAAATGCGGCATTCGTCCCATTTGTAAATATGTTAATAAGAAGTAGAAACCCTGACTCAACTTTTACGTACATTTATACAGGAATTAGCTCCGGCCATATTCTAAAAAAGTATTATTTTTACTTATAAGAAAGCTATTACAAGGAAAACAACCCTGCAAATAAAATCACTAAGCTATGAACCGTAACCTATTATTATCGGGTCGAATCTTCCTTCTTCTCTTTCTCATGCTCGGTATGATCCTTAGCGGATGTAACCGGGGAACCAAGAGCGAAGGTGATGGCTCCGGGGATTTTGAAGCCTCTGGCACTCTTGATACAGAAACTCAGGAACAATTGAATACAGCCAAGAGGATTTTTTATTCTCTCCCCTCCCCTCTGGAGACTGCCATGCTCATAAAAAATGCAGGAGCAGAGTACAATGAGGACTTGATGAATCCAACTTCCAATTCATCTAAGTACATCACATCCAAAAGCAAAGCCCTGAATCTGGGGATCTATTCAACCGATTTGAGCTATGCCAGTCTTTTCGACCAGAGCCAGGCCACCCTGGATTATATTGGAGCGGCAAAAGAAATGGCAGATGGTCTCAATATTCTGGATGCCATCGACGAAGAAACTGTTACAAAACTGGAGGAGCAGATCAACAACCGGGATGCCATCATTGACATTATTTCTGAGACCCTGATGAATTCAAGTTCCTTTCTCAAGGAGAATGACCTGGAAGGCACCGCATCGGTGGTTCTTGTTGGAGGATGGGTAGAAGGATTGTACATCGCCACAAACCTGGTAGATGAGAATGATCTTAAGGATAACAAGCTTGTGGAACGGATTGTGGATCAAAAGCTTTCTCTTGATATCATGGTCAAACTCCTTGAATCTTCACCCGAAGACCAGGATGCACAGGCAGTTCTGGAAGATGTCAGGGCACTCAAAACCATCTTTGATAAGATTACAATTAACCAGGGTGAGGTCACTGCCGTTGAAGATCCCGATACCAATGTGACAACGCTCAAATCAGAAT
>JAYEOJ010000362.1:0-11318 GCA_034722835.1 Bacteroidota bacterium
AAATCTTCTGTTGCTCCCCCTTCAACGAACTGCATCCAGGCGTATGCGATCAGGTCATCCTCAAATACACCCCCTTCAGTGTCTTTTTTGTAATCGATGGGTTGAAAAGGAATATTATGTATATGCGATATCACGGAACCTGTGGCCAGTGCCGCATGAATCATCTCCTTATTGGCGGCAATGGGTATTGTATCACCTCTCCAGCCACCCCCGATATGCATCAGGGATCCGGTCTCCTGAAGATCATCGGGAACCACCATGGTGAGCCAGTGCCACCATTCCGGTTCATCCACTTCCTCTTCTGAGAGCCAGGTGCCGGACACCAGGTATATCTGGTATTCGGTCCACGTTTCTCCACGAACCGTTTCAGTAATTTCATATCTGAAAGCCTCATCGGCTGTTTCCACATAGGCTTTCAGAGGGAAAGGGTCTTTTGCAGGGCTTGTTTTTGGATCCGGACTGCTGCAGGCAGCCAGAATAATCAGGGCAGAAAGGGCAATAATAAGCTGTTTCATAGTTGAGTTGTTCGGGTTTACTTAGCAAGTTATGAAATATTAGCCTTTGATTGGCAGCGGATTATTTCTTAGTTTTATAAGCAAACTAATATTTTCAACAATGGATGTTCTTTTCGGTGGAGGAATACTTGTAACAATTTTCGTCGTCCTCTTTATATTACTGCTCCCTCTGTTAGCTCTCATCAGTGCGCTGATGAATACTTTTCGAGGAAATGACAAGATTATCTGGGTCCTGGTTATTATTTTTCTGCCCTTCCTGGGATCTGTACTCTACTTCCTGATTGGGAGGAATCAGCGGACCAACCGCTAAGCTGTTGTCAGCTGAGCCTTCATACAGCCTGAAAAAATCACTGGGCTATTTCTCCCTGACCAATATTGTAGTGGGGGATATGATCGGGGCGGGAATCTTTACCACTTCCGGATTGCTGCTGGCCCAGCTTCACGATCCTAAGCTCCTGCTGCTTCTCTGGGCGATTGGCGGAGTCATTGCCCTTTGCGGCGCATTGAGTTACAGCGAGCTTGGGGCCAGGTTTCCAAGGGCTGGTGGTGAATATGCGTTTCTCTCCGAACTCTTCTCTCCCCTGGCCGGTTTTTTAAGCGGCTGGATCTCTTTTTTTGTAGGCTTTTCTGCTCCGGTTGCTGCCTCTTCGCTGGCATTCAGTGAATACCTGGTCCGGACATTACCCGATGGAGATGGCTTTGCACAAATTGAGCTGATCAAGAAGGCCATCGCCATTGGGATTATCCTGGTCTTTACCATAATCCATTATTTTGGATTGAGATCTGGATCGAAGATACAGAACCTGCTTACCCTGCTGAAAGTGGGATTGATCGGAACACTGGTGATCACCGGCTTCGTTTTTGGGGAAGGCAGTTTTGAGCACTTCAATGTTCAGATCCATGTGGCGGAGGGTTGGGCCGGACTGAAAACCATGGGCCTTGCCCTGATGTGGATTATGTTTGCCTACAGTGGGTGGAACGCTTCCACCTATGTGGGTTCAGAGGTAAGGAATCCGGTAAAGAATATCCCCCGTTCACTGATTACCGGAACCCTGTTGGTTACACTGATTTACCTTTTGCTGAACGCACTATATGTATATGCTGTTCCCGCGGAGGAAATGAAGGGAGTGATATCGGTTGGGGGACTGACAGCCAATAATCTCTTCGGCCGGACCATGGACCAGTTCTTTTCTCTTTTCATAGCTGTGATCCTGCTCTCTGCTATTAGTGTTTTGACAATCATTGGCCCCAGGGTCTATTACGCAATGGCTGAATCGGGGCATTTTTTCGGGATTGCAAAGCGGATCAATCGTTCCAATGTGCCGGGCATCTCCATATTGATGCAAAGTGGACTGGCCATTGTTTTTATCCTTTCGGGCACCTTTGATCAGATCATCACCCTGCTCAGTTTTTCCCTGGGCATTTTTCCGATCCTGGCTGTGGCAGGGGTGTTTAAGATCAGGATGCAGGGAAAAACAGCTTACCGGACTCCCTGGTATCCCGTTCCGCAGGTGCTGTTTATTATTTTCTCCCTGGTGATCCTGGTACTGGCCTATCTGGAACGGCCCGTTGAATCGTCCGTCTCTCTGGGGATTATCTTTGCAGGGTTTCCGGTTTACTATCTACTCAAGAAAAGAATGTTACACAACTGAATGCTTGACTCTACGGGCGTCTTTTATTGTAACAGCAAAAGGAGATTCCATAGCCTGCCGCATCGACAGCATTACTGCAACGGATATCTATTTTGAGATGAAGAGCCAGAACAGTTGGGCTCAGACACACATTGCTCTTACAGATGTTTCGGAGTACAAACATGATGCAATAATTAGAAAAGAGTTCGTATTCAAGACCGGGACCTCCATTATTAAATCCCCGAAGCCAGCAATTCCAGCTACCGTTAGGGATATTCAGAAGAACTCTGTATATATAGGGATATTGTCTCTGAATTATGCAAGAATGATCCCTGCCGGAGATCAGGTCGGGATCACTTTTGGGGGAGGTCTGTATCATTTTGATGCCACAGGTGTTGTGGTAGAATCCTCAGTGATAGTAGGGGGTGTCAAGCATTTTTTTGAATCAGGGATCATGGGAGTATATTTTTTTGGTTCAAGTATAGCTATGGACGAAGAGGAGGATGATCCTATTGTTGGCGGAGTATCAATCAGGATTGGTTACCGCTATCAGGGCCCGGAAGGACTTCTGCTCAGGGCAGCTCCGAATTTTATTTTTTCGGATGAGGGTTTCATTTTTTTTCCGGCGCTATCTATAGGCTACTCATTTTAAGAACACCTTACTTCCCCAGGAATCTGCGTCTGGTTCCCCTGGTGGCTTCACTGGCCTTGATGTTTCCTCCACCCCATGTCAATCCCGACTTTTTATCCTTCAGGGCAAAAGACCCCCCGGATCTTTTGATTTTTCCTGCTTCCACACCAGGAAGCTCCTGGGATCTGGACTCCTTTTCCTTCCTCCTTTTTTCCTCCTGTCGGCGATCGTATATGTTCATTACCAGGAAGGTTGCCAGGGTGGCAGAAATCAGCACAAGGATCAGGATCATATAGTCCCGGTCCCTGTACTGCCCGGTGATCCAGCCTAACACGACCACGGTTACAGTGACCAGAACCACAAATAGCTTAAAGGTAGATTTCATTATTCGTATCTTAACGTGTCCACCGGGTTTCTGGAGGAAGCCCGCAGGGTCATGGCAGCAGTGGTGATCATAGCACTCAGCAAGATGATCACCCCTCCTAATATAACGATCCACCAGGAGAAGGAGATCCGGGTGGCAAAATTCTGCAGCCAGAGCCTGGATATGTACCAGGTAACAGGCACGGCAATGGCAACGGCAATGGCTACCCAGATCAGCAGCTGTTTTCCCAGCAGGATCACAATCTGCCATTTTTGTGCCCCGTTCACTTTCCGGATCCCTATTTCCCGGATTCGATTGCGGTTCAGCAACGAAACCAGCCCAAACAGCCCGATGTTGGCAATTACAATGCTCAGTATCGTAAAAATTCCCAGCAGCTTGCTCTGATTGATATCGTTCTGGTACATCTGTTCCACGGTCTGGTCGAGAAAGCTGTATTCAAAAGGGATGTTCTCAAAGAATTGCTCGTAGGTATCCTGGATCTGTTTCAGCGCCCCGGACAGATCTGATGTATTAAGTTTCACATTCATGTAGCCCCTGTTTCCGGTCTCAAAATAGAGCGCAACGGGCCTGGAATCATCATGTAAGGAGTTGTACTTGCCATTTTTAAGTACACCCAGGATCTCTATCTGGTGTTGAATATGTTCACCTACCAGCGAGTCGCCCATTCCCATAAAAAGAATACAGGCTTCGTTGAGGATCACACCGCTCTGGGGATCTGAGGGTCTGGATGGATCGAAGTTCCGACCCTCCCTGAACTCCATCTGCATCAGGGGAATGTAGTCTGCATCGATGGCCAGCGTGGAGACAATTTTTGAGGCCTCCTGGCCGTCCACATCCACTTTAAAGTGAGCCGTTGCGAAGGCCTCTCCCGGCACATTGCTTGAGTAGGCCACTTCCCGGACCATGGAGCTCTTCTTTAACTCCTGTTTAAAGGAGAATATCTTCTCCAGGGGAAGGCCCTCCGCATGGAGTTTTACCTGTACAACGTTATCGGTATCATAGCCAACTTCAGCTTTGAGTAGATATTGCACCTGCCTGGTTATCAGGAGCGAGGAGATAATCAGGATCACAGAAAAGGTAAATTGCAGGACAATGCTTCCTTTGCCAAAGCCATAGCGTTTGATCTCAGCTCCCAGACTGGAATCGCCTTTCAGAAGATTGATGGGCTGGCGATAGACCCTGGAGATCACAGCCAGCATGAAGGTCAGAGAAATGGCAGCAAGGACCAGCAGGACCAGCAGGACCAGCAGCAGGAAGCTTCCTGCCTGGTATCCGGATTGCATCAGGGCACTACCCAGTCGCTCTGTAAACCATGCTTCCACGCCGGTGAGCATAAACCAGGCAACTGCTGCAGACAGGACTATAAGCATCAGCGATTCAGTGATCAATAACTTGTAGATATGGGAGCGTTCGGCCCCGTTGATCTTAAAGATGCCCAGACTGTGGGTGCGGGATGCCAGGGAGGCGGAAAGCAGGTTGGCATAGTTCAGAAGGGCAATCAAAAGCAGGAAGAGCCCGGCAGCCACAAGCAGATAGCTGTAGGATCTGTTGCCCTTGGGAAGATCATATGAAAACTGGGGAGTGAAATGTACATCGGGCAGAGCGTTGATAATCAACTTGAAGTCGGCCTTCAGGAAATTACCAAACTCGGCCATGTGTTTATCATAAAAGGCAGGGAATGCGCTCTCCACTTCCTCAATGGAGTTCTTTTCTCCCAGCATAATGAAATTGTAAGCAAAGGGTCTCCAGTAATTTTCAGAATCCTCTCCATCCAGCACCTGCAAAATGGGAGGACTAAGGGATTTCATTGAAAGGAGCATATGCATTTTATGGTGCACGTTATCTGGCAGGTCACGGGTGATGCCGGTAACTTCAAATGTTCGGTCGTTATTGATCTTGAGCTGCTGACCAAGGGCATTGGAGGTCCCAAAATATTTTTCCGCAATACTTTCTGAGATAACCACCTGGCCCTCTGTCTGCAAAGCATTCTTTGGAGTGCCATGAAGGAATTGCAAAGGAAACAGATCGAATATCGTTGTATCTGCAAAGTAGACATACTCCTCGAAAAAGACCTGTTCGTCAGCAGTGACTGTGCATTTTTCCTCAAAGGAGACCAGGCGGGCCATCTGTACAATGGCCGGGATCTCTTCTTTCATCACAGGTCCCAGGCGGGGTCCCAGCTGGGCATGGATATTCTCGTTGTCGGGCAGATTAATTTCGCCACTCAACCTGTAAACTCGGTCCCATGTTTCCAGGTGCCTGTCAAAACTGTTCTGATAACTCACATGGGAATAAATAAAAAAAAGGCTGGCAAAGGCGAGGGAAAATCCAAGGATGCTCAGAACAGAGTAAGCTGGCTGTCTGACCAGATATTTAAATGCGATGGTGATGTAGGTGCGTATCATTTGTAGAATTTTGCAGTGCTGAAAAACAATTAGTTTACTATTGCCCCGTCGTGGAGATTGATAATCCTGTGGGAATAACTGGCATCCTTCCTGGAATGAGTCACCATCACAATGGTGGCCCCGTTCCGGTTGTGCTCCGTGAGCAGATCCAGGATAACCGTCCCGTTTTTCGAGTCCAGGTTCCCGGTGGGCTCGTCGGCCAGGATCAGCCGGGGGCGGTTTACAATGGCCCGGGCAAAAGCCACCCGTTGCTGTTGTCCACCCGATAACTGCTGGGGGTAGTGTTTTTCGCGGTGACCCAATTTCATTTGATCGAGAACCTCAGCAACCCGCTCCTTTCGCTCTTTTCGTTTTGTTCCATTGAAAATCAGTGGTAGTTCCACATTCTCGGATACATTTAACTCATCTACCAGGTTGAAGTTCTGGAAGACAAAGCCCATGTTCCCCCTCCTGATCCGTGCCATTCTTTTTTCTGACAGGGAATCTGCAACGCTTCCATTGAATGAAAAGGTTCCGGCAGTGGGCCGGTCAATCAGACCCAGAAGGTTGAGCAGGGTCGATTTTCCACAGCCGGAAGGTCCCATTATGGCTGCAAATTCCCCCTTTTCAATGCTAAGATTTATTTTCCGGATCGCGGTGGTTTCCACCTCCTTTGTGACAAATGTTTTTGTCAGATTGGTGGTTTGGATAATCATTTCTCCCATCAGAACATTTATTAATGTATTCCACTGTAAGCACTATGAAAGATACCAATGGCATGCCAATTGGATAAAATGCTCTTTCTGTGGAACATAGGATTCAATGCAACTTCGGGAATGTCCACGAATTGGACAACAGAGTGTCAAAAAATTGGACACTAAATTGCTTTTGGTTCCACGAGGAGGTAGTTTTATACCATGACCGAGGCCCGCATACTGATTGTGGATGACAATCGTAATGTGCTGACTGCACTGGATCTTCTCCTTTCCAGGGAGTTTTCGGGGGTGAAGTGCATTAGCAAGCCGGGCCAGATTGTCTCCGAGCTAAAGGCCGCATCATACAGTGCTGTGTTACTGGATATGAATTACACAGCCGGTCAGAACACGGGAAACGAAGGACTTTTCTGGCTCAGGGAACTGATGAAGCAGGATCCGGATCTTTCGGTGGTGATGATAACCGCCTTTGGAGATATTGAGCTGGCAGTGACGGCCCTGAAGGATGGAGCCGTGGATTTTGTTTTGAAACCCTGGGACAATCAGAAGTTGCTGGCTACCATGCATACAGCGGTCAGGTTAAGCAATTCACGCAGACAGGTCAAATCACTTCAGAAAGATAAAGCTTCGCTGAAAGCCGAACTGAAGGGGAAACCTGCCCGCATAATCGGAAGGTCGGGAGCCATGCGTAAGGTGATGAAGATGGTAGAAAAAGTGGCCGCGACCCCGGCCAATGTATTGATCACCGGGGAGAATGGAACGGGGAAAGAGTTGATTGCCCGTGAGATTCATGAGCAATCGGACCGGTCTGCTGAGATTATGGTTTCCGTTGACCTGGGGGCAGTTCCGGATACCCTGTTTGAGAGTGAGCTCTTTGGTCATGTAAAAGGAGCCTTTACTGATGCACACTCCGACCGTTCAGGTAAGATTGAAACAGCTCACAGGGGAACCCTTTTCTTTGATGAGATCGGCAACCTTTCTCTGTCCCTTCAGTCCAAGCTGCTCAGTGTACTCCAGAGCCGTACCATTACCAGGTTGGGAAGTACCGAAGTAATCCCGGTGGATATCCGCGTGATTTGTGCCACCAACATGAACCTGGAAGCTTTGGTCAGTGAGGGTAGTTTCAGGATGGACCTTCTTTACCGGATCAATACCATCGGGGTGGAGCTGCCCCCCCTGCGGGAACGGGGAGATGATATTCTTCTCCTGGCAGCCTGGTTCCTGCACGATTTTTCGACGCGGTATAAGAAAACCGGAATAAAAATGGATGGATCAGCCGAAGAAGTTTTGAAAACCTGGTCCTGGCCCGGAAATGTCAGGGAGCTTCAGCACAGTATGGAACGGGCTGTAATCCTGGCAGAAAGTGAAAGCATTACCAGCGAAAGCTTTCAGTTTACGACTGCTTCAGCTTCTTCAACAGCTTCCTTCGACGGAAGCCTGGATGAAGTGGAAGCCCGCTTAATCGAATATTCCCTGAAGAGAAACGGTGGAAATCTGAGTGCTGTTGCCCAACAGCTGGGGATCTCCCGCCAGACTCTTTACAATAAGATAAAGAAATATGGGCTTTAAGAATTATCATATCACCCTGGTTGTCGAGATTTTTCTCCTGGTAATCACCGCCATGGCAATGGGTTGGGCCCTCTCCTTTGCCAGAATACACCTGGCTATTTTGCTGGCTATTGGCATTGCAGCTGAGACAGTATTCCTCTATTTCAGAATGACCCGTTTAAACAGGGAGGTACTCTATTTTTTCAGAGCACTTGAAAACGACGACACTTCCATAACATACAGTTCCAATCACCGAAACGCTTTTATTGATGAGTTGCATCAGCACCTGAACAAGGTGAACAATAATTTTCAGGAATTGAAATTGGAGAATGAACTAAGAGAACAGTATTTCAGCAGGATTCTGGAGCGTTTATCGAGCGGACTCATACTGATCTCCTGGACCGGACATATCAACCAGATCAATGAGGAAGCGCTCAGGCTGCTGAATCTGCAACAGCTTACCCATACCAGGGCACTTTCTCAGGCATATCCCGGGCTTTCTTCCAGAATCCGGGAGATGAAGTCGCTGGATCGTTCAGAATTGACACTGACGGACAAAGAGACCGGACTGAAAAGGGTCCTGGGCTTGCAGGTAGCAGAAATCAATCTGAAGGGAGAAGATGTGAAGCTTGTGACCCTCCATGATCTTTCTGCAGGAATGGAGCGCAAAGAGATTGACGACTGGATCAGGCTGATTCGGGTCATGAGTCACGAAATAATGAACTCACTGGCACCCATCACGTCCATATCTACTACACTGAAGGAGGTGTGGGCGGAACATAAGTCCGGCTCCGAAAGCAAAATTGCCACAGAAGCTGCCATTCAGCAGACCATGAAAGGGCTGGACGCCATTGCCGAACAGAGTGAGGGGCTTACCACTTTCTTCGAATCCTACAGGGTACTTTCGAGGATACCCGATCCGGTAAAAAAGGAGTTTACTGTTGGTAAGCTGTTTGAAAAGCTGGAGACCCTGGTAAGTCATTACAGGGAGAACAGTAGCCTGAGCATATTCTTTGAATGCGCGAATCCTGAGCTGAAGATCTGTGCGGATGAGCAGATGATTAATCAGGTCCTGCTAAATCTGATTAAGAATGGAGTTCAGGCAATAGCGGGGACAGAGCCTGCTGAAATTTTTGTTACGGCACTGGAATTAGAAAATCGGATACTTCTGCAGGTTACCGACAATGGTGAGGGCATTCCTTCAGAAATATCCGATGAGATTTTTATGCCCTTCTTTACTACCCGTAAAAAGGGCACTGGTGTGGGGCTCAGTTACAGCCGCCAGGTGATGGCCATGAACGGTGGCAGGATTGAGTTTGATTCTCAATCCGGCAGAACCCGGTTCAGGCTGGTTTTCTAATTTAGAAAACGATTCCGAGGGCAATCCCAAGCCTGATGCCAAATCCGTCTGCACCTTCTACATCAACATCACCGGATGGGTCATCCAGCGTCCTGAAGTTATAAGCGGGCCCAACCCAGCCATCAATGACAACGATGTCTTTAAACATCCACTGTTTACCAAGGTTTACAGCAATGCCAAATGAGGTGAGAGTAGCCGTTTCAAGGGAGATTTCATCCTCCGCGATCAGGCTCATGTAACGAAAGTTTGGAGCCAGGTAGGTGCCGACCGGGGCGGGGGTGTCAGATAAATACAAGCGGACCTCGGGGGTGATACCCCATCCACTCAGGCTTGCATCAACATCGTTCGGACTGTAGCCGGTATAGAAGAAGCCCAGCTGTCCACTCAGGTGTTCATTGAAGGCCCTTTCATATTTGATTACTCCTGTTCTGAGAAAGACGCTGAACAGGTCGGTCTTGATGGCATTCATTTTCTGTGCATTCAACCCTGCAGAAAAAATGAGCATGCTTATTGCCAATAATGCGATTTTTTTCATGTTCTTGGTTATTGGTGAATACTTCACTAAAGCTATGTACGAAAACTATGCCAGAATAGTTTATGTAAAATTCCGTATTTAATAGAATTCAGAATTATTAAGTTATACACAAAGATTATTACGATTCATTTAAATACTACTATCTTATCGTTAGCAGAGTTTTAATAGATTGTGACACCGAAGTTGTCGATGTATACATCCGGTTCGTCACCTCTCCAGACATATACTTTCAGTCGGGATTCAGGTTGCAGATTCTGTAGCGGAATGACGACATCAAATGTAAGGGGCCACCAGTTGGAGTAAGCTTTTAAATACTTGTCCACTTCAAGTGCTTTCCAGATGTATGTACCTGAACTGTCTTCAACAGATACAATGATTCTTGCACCGGTATTATCCTCAGCATAACAGAAGAGACTGCATTGTATCTGAAGATTGGTTGCGTCTTTAATATGAAGGGAATCCAATGGATAGTCAAAGGTGGCGGAGAACTCAGCAACCAGGTTTGAATTCGCGCCTTCATATTTGATTTTACCTGAGATATCCCTGTCATTCTGATTCCAGTAAGGTGTAAGCTGCTCAAAGTCATTGAATGTGGAAAGCAGCAAAGCTTTGGAATGAGCAGGAAGCAGAAAGGTATTTAGTTCATATATGGAGATATCGGGGTCCTTACTCTCAAAGATTGGCTCATTAACGGAGGAGATATTCCGGGCAAAGTAGGGCAGGTCGTTTTGCTCCATACCCGAAAGATACCTGGTATACCAGTTAAGCAAGAGCAGTTTCTTTCCCTCCACTGTGGGATCGGTCTCAAATTCTTCGAAATTCAGAAACCTCGAGTCATTTTCTTCATCGAAACTGCTGTAATAAACGAGCAGTCGTTTTTGAATCTCATCGGTGACAATGATGTAATCACTTTTGTTCTCGAGCACCTGCTCTATTGCAATCTCCTTTTGCGTTCTGTACTTGACTTTCTGAGCATATCGGCACATATCCAATGGAAGCAAGAGCAAAATGGAAGCAAAGAGGATGATGAAAAGATACTGATACAGTTTACTTTTCCCGGCAATCAAGTATATGGTAAAGAGGACAAGCAGAGGCAGGTAGAGCAATATGAAGGTTTGGCCCTGGAGGAAAAAGGAGATGATCGAAATACATAGCAGGGCGATGATTATCTGGAGGGCGTATTTTTTGGATTCAATGAAATCTCCAATGATCCGTGATGCTGGAATGGATGCCACCGGAACCAGGAAAAGGTAGTGTCGCGGATCCAGGCACATGGGAGCATATGAGCTGGGAGAGATGGTCATGAAACTGGATGACAGGAACAGGATTATTGCAGACACCGTGAAAAAAGAGAAGGAGTCATCTAACCTGAAGATTCTCAACCCATTTCTTTGGAACAGAATTGCGAAAACAAAGATAAATGCGGTGGCCAGTGACTGAAATATGGAAAGTTCAAAGAATCCGATGAAGATCCTTTTCAGTAATATCCTCAGCGATTGCTGATCGTAACTGCAGCGGTTCAGATAGCTGTTATCGGCAATCGCATCAAAGCGTTCCATGACATTGCCGGTAAATACCCAGATGGCAAACAGGTAGAGTGCAAGCAGAACAAATCC
>JAYEOJ010000363.1:0-2846 GCA_034722835.1 Bacteroidota bacterium
GGAATGGTGCAGTTTTTCAGAACTGGGCCCAGTACCGTTTATGCATAAAGTACCTTGCCGAGATGACGGATGAGCAAACCCTGGTTCTGTATTCGGGACATCCCATGGGGCTGTTCCCTTCACACAGGGAGGCTCCCAGGGTGGTGGTAAGCAATGGAATGGTGATCCCCAACTATTCCGGGCAGGACGATTACGAGCGGATGAATGCCCTGGGCGTCAGCCAGTATGGCCAGATGACTGCAGGCTCCTTCATGTACATTGGTCCCCAGGGAATTGTTCACGGTACCACCATTACGGTCATGAATGCCGGCAGACTCAAGCTGAAGGGTGGAGACGGAAGCCTGAAAGGAAAGCTCTTTGTCACTTCCGGACTGGGAGGGATGTCGGGTGCACAACCCAAGGCCACCGTAATAGCCGGGGGCATCTGTGTGGTGGCTGAGGTAAATCCACGGGCCGCAGAGCTTCGCCACTCCCAGGGCTGGGTGGATGAAGTATATACTGATCTGGAAAAGCTGGCCGGCAGAATAGCCACAGCGCGCCAGGCGGGAGAAGCGGTCTCACTGGCCTACCAGGGCAATGTGGTGGATCTGTGGGAATTCCTGCTGGAAAAGGATATTCCGGTGGAACTTGGATCCGACCAGACCTCCCTTCATAATCCCTTTGCGGGAGGATACTATCCGGCAGGGATCGGATTTCAGGAGGCCAACAGGATGATGGCCGAGGAACCGGAAGAATTTAAGGAGGCAGTGAAAGCATCCCTTTGCAGGCATGTGCAGGCTGTAAACGGACTTGCGGAGAAGGGGATGTACTTCTGGGATTACGGGAACGCTTTCCTGCTGGAGTCGGGCAGGGCAGGAGCAGAGGTTTTCCAGAAAGACGGAAACTACCGCTACCAGTCCTATGTGCAGGCCATAATGGGCCCATTGTTCTTTGATTATGGCTTTGGTCCTTTCAGGTGGGTTTGTACCTCTTCGGATCCGAAGGACCTGGCGGCAACGGACCGGATAGCAGCAGAGGTGCTGGAACAGCTGGCTGCTGAGGCACCCGCTGAGATCAAAGGGCAGATGGAAGATAACCTGCACTGGATTCGGGAAGCAGACGAGCACAAAATGGTGGTGGGATCCCAGGCCCGTATCCTCTATGCCGACAGCCAGGGCCGGATTGCCATTGCCAGCGCATTTAACAGGGCCATCCGGGAGGGTAAGATCAATGGACCGGTGGTGCTGGGCCGCGACCACCACGATGTATCGGGGACCGATTCTCCTTACCGGGAGACCTCCAACATATATGATGGTTCGGCATTTACAGCTGATATGGCGGTTCAAAATGTGATTGGGGATGCATTCCGGGGTGCCACCTGGGTTTCCCTGCACAATGGCGGTGGTGTTGGTTGGGGAGAAGTGATCAATGGCGGTTTCGGCATGCTGCTGGACGGAACTCCCGAGGCTGACCGGAGGCTGGAGGGGATGTTACACTGGGATGTAAATAATGGAATTGCCAGAAGAAGCTGGGCCAGGAACGAAGGAGCCATCCGTGCCATCGAGCGGGAGATGGAGCGTAGTCCCCTGCTCAGGGTTACCTTGCCAAAACTGGTGGACGACAAACTGCTTGAAGAGCTCTGACAGGGGTTCTAGTCCTCAAAAACCAGAGAGTAGGGCCTTTCAATGGATTCTTCCAGCTGGTGCATGCTGATGTTCCTGCTGTAGCGCACCTGTTCCTTTCCTTCAAAGAAAATCAGGATGGTAGGTATGGTGAAAACCCTGAATTGTCCGGCGATAACCGGACTCTTCTCTGTATTCACATACCGGGCTACCATGGATGGAAACTGCTTTTCCAGCAATTCTGCAACTTTTGGTTTGAGTACTTTGCATACCGAGCAGGAATCGCTGGAGAAATAGAGTAAAAGTCCTTTTTCCCTGGAAATCATGTCCTGAAGCTCCTGGATGTTGTAGATCCCTTCCATCATTAATATTCTCCATCGTTGAGCAGGACCAGCATGCATTCGGCAACTGGTTCTATTCCTTCCCGGTTCAGGCGGCCCATAAATTCCGGGTTGACAGTCCCCGGGTTGAAAATAACCCGTTTGGGTTTCAGTGAGACAATGTAGTCGTAGTAGTCCGCTTGCCTGGAAGAGCCGATATAGATGGACACTGTATGCACATCGTCGATGGGTGGCATGCCCGTCAGGATCTCTTCTTCGACAATCAATCCCTCCCTGAATCCCACTGCTACAACCTCCTGGTCATGACGTAACAGGCTCTTTACGGCCTTGTGTGAAAACCTGACAGGATTTGGGCTGGCACCCAGGACCACTGTTTTCTTTCGATCTGCCAAACGGAACGTGATTTTTGAATCTGACAAATATAGCCATAAAAGTGCGAAGGGAAAAAGGGAAGCGCTTAGCTTATGCTTTGGATCAGGACCACAGCGTAGGCCGAGACTCCTTCTTCCCGACCGGTAAATCCGAGTTTTTCTTCTGTGGTGGCCTTGACAGATACCTGATCTGCGTGAAGACCAAGATGCTCTGCAATCTGTGCCTGCATTTCGGGTATGTAAAGTAAGACTTTAGGGGTCTGCAGGCAGATTGTACTGTCGATGTTTCCGATCTCAAATCCCCGGGAGTTTAACAGCTCTCCGCATCTCCGGAGCAGCATAGTACTGGCTATCCCTTTGAATTCGGGATCGGTATCGGGGAAATGGCTGCCAATATCTCCCAGTGCAGCTGCACCAAGAATGGCATCGCAGATGGCATGAAGCAGTACATCTGCATCGGAATGTCCCACGGAACCTTTGTGATGTTCTATCTCAATGCCGCCCAGCCAGAACGGGATTCCCTCCTCCAGGCG
>JAYEOJ010000364.1:0-11310 GCA_034722835.1 Bacteroidota bacterium
CATCCTCCAGGTGATGCATTACCTTGTTTGAGTAAATCCCGTGAAAAATATCTTCGGTTTTCAAGGATGCAGCATCCAGTTTCAGGAACTTGCCTTCCGGGTAGTTTGCATGTAAATGTTTAAGGAACTCCTTTGATTTATCGGAACCAGTTACATGGTAGTACTCATTAAGGAGTTTCCAGTCCGTTCCCGGTCCTGATCCGATTTCAAGCAAGCGGGAACCAGCTGGAAGATGTTCTTTTAATCTGGCAATGATCTGTTTGCCATCATGGCCCCGGGCCATTTCAATATACTCTTCAACTGACTTTTTTGTATGGTAATACTGGCCCATTTCAGGGTTCTTTACTTTCCACCAAACTCCATCAGGAAGGCCTTGATAAAGTCATCCAGTTCCCCGTCCAGGACCGACTGGACATTGCCTGTTTCATGATTGGTGCGCAGATCTTTGACCAACTTATATGGGTGCAGGACGTAGTTTCGTATCTGGGACCCCCACTCAATCTTCATTTTATTGCCTTCTACCTCGGCCTGTTTCTCACGCTTCTTCTGCAGCTCCATCTCGTAGAGATGTGACTTCAGGATGCGCATGGCATTTTCCCTGTTCTTCAACTGGGACCGTGTTTCGGTATTGTCCACTGTGATTCCCGTGGGAAGGTGGCGGACCCGAACCCCGGTCTCCACCTTATTTACATTCTGCCCGCCTGCACCACCCGACCGAAAGGTATCCCATTCAATTTCGCCAGGATTCACCACAATTTCGATGGATTCATCAATTACCGGGGTTACAAAAACAGAGGCAAATGAAGTGTGTCTGCGATTGTTGGAATCAAAGGGAGAAAGACGCACAAGCCGATGCACACCGGATTCGCTTTTGAGGAAACCGTAGGCATAATCGCCCGTCACCTCCAGGGTAACAGATTTGATTCCGGCTTCATCGCCCTGTACCATATGCAGCTCCTTTAACTTGTAATTTTGCTTCTCTCCATAGCGGAGATACATGCGCATGAGCATCTCGGCCCAGTCCTGACTCTCGGTTCCACCCGCTCCCGAATTGATCTTCAGGATGGCGCCCAGGCTGTCTTCCTCATTACGCAACATGTTCTTAGATTCCAGTGCTTCTGTAAGGGAGAGTGCTTCTGTGTACTGGGAGGTAACCTCCTTTTCTGTGGACTCCCCGGCTTCATGAAATTCAGCCAGCACATTCAGATCATCCACAGCGGTAAGGACACTATTATATCCTTCCACCCAGCTTTTAAGCCTGGCGATTTTCCTGAGTTGTTCTTCTGCAGATTTGGGATCGTTCCAGAAATCCGGATCGTGTGTTTTTTGCTCCTCTTCCTCTATCTGGATGGTTTTTCCATCCACGTCAAAGATGCCTCCTTAACGCATCCAGGCGCCTGCTGAGATCTTTAATTTGATCACTTGTTATCATCAGTAAAAAATTTCGCTAAAGATAGGAAAGAATCTGGTGAATCAGGTCCGATTCAAAACCACGTTGTGCCGCGTACCTGAATAACTTGCCTTTCCTTTTGAATTGATTACTCTCTTTGAGGGTGGCTGACTTTTCTGAAATCAGGCGTTCACATGTTTGTTTATAGTGCTCCGGGTCAATCTGGCTCAGCGCTTCCTCAATATACGGTGAAGGAATCTCTTTTTGTCGCAGCATGACCGCCAGCTTGATCTTTCCCCAGCCGTTAAAGCGATATTTATCACGTACATAAAAAGTGGCATAGCGCGCATCGTCCAGGAATTTCTCCTTTTTTAACAGCTCGATAATCTTATCTGCATCCGGGTCAGAGACCTTCCATTGGTTCAGCTTCGTTCTGATATGACTGCTGCACTGTTCCTGGCTGCTGCAGAGAGCCGCTGCACGTTGAAGTGCTACCTTGTACTCCATATGTTTAACTCCGGGCATGGATATATCTGTCTTTTTCGTGAATATCCCTGAGGATACGAACCCTGCTGAAACCCGCCTTTTCAAAGAGCCTGGCGGTTTCTTTTCCGAGTGCTTCATTAATCTCTACCCAGGTCTCCCCCCTGACGGCCAGGTGATGGCTGCAAAAAGCAGCGATGGCCCTGTAAAAAACAAGTGGATCAGAGTCTTCCACAAACAATGCCGATTCAGGTTCAAAATCAAGGACATGAGCAGCCATGGCCTCCCGTTCACTTTTCATCACATAAGGTGGGTTGCTGACTATCAGATCAAATGTTTCCCACTGATCCAGCGGGTGCATGTTTAACAGGTCCATATAGCCCCAGGTCACATGAAGCTTATTATTCCTGCCATTTTCACCGGCCACTAAAAGGGCCTCCCGGCTTTTATCTATTCCCCATACCTGTGCATCCGGGAAGTTTTTTTTCAGTGCCAGTGCGATGCATCCCGAGCCGGTACCCAGGTCAATGATCCGGTGAACCGGTTCTTTGACCAAAGCTTTAATATGCTCCACCATCTCTTCGGTTTCGGGCCTGGGAATCAGCACATGTTTGTTCACTTTGATTGACAGGTCACAGAAATCCGTTCTCCCCAGGATATACTGGATGGGTAAGCCGGTACGAATTTCAGCTATGAGTGCAGTAATTTGTGCAGTGATTGAAGGAGCCGGCACCTGGTCGGGGTCGGAAAGTGTTAGAGAAAGCGGGTAGCCCACATGTTCTAAAATCAGGCGGACAATGGAATCTGATTCATTTTCAGCGTATATTTGCCGTAGTTCCCCCAGCAGGTGAAACCTGATCTGTTTCAGTGTGGCACGGTTTTGGAGCATTAATCAAAAATAGTAATAATGATATTGCCTTGATCACAGAGAAAGATAAAATATATATGCGCCGCTGCTTTGAACTGGCGCGCAAGGGTTTGGGGATGACCAAGGCGAATCCCCTTGTAGGAGCTGTAATCGTTCACGAGGACCGGATCATTGGTGAGGGATATCACCATGAATTCGGGGGCCCACATGCTGAAGTAAATGCCATTCGTTCTGTAAAGGATCCCTCCCTGCTTCCTGAATCAATACTCTACTGCAGCCTGGAGCCATGTTCTCATCATGGAAAAACCCCACCCTGTTCCATGCTTATTCAGCAAAAAGGATTGAAACGGGTTGTAATTTCCAATACGGATCCCTTTCCCAGTGTAAATGGAAAGGGAATTAAACATCTGGAGAGTTCAGGTATTGAAGTAGAAACAGGATGTCTTGAGGAGGAGGGACTGAAGCTGAACCGCAGGTTTTTTCATTATGTCAATTACAGGAGACCTTATGTGATCCTGAAGTGGGCACAGACGGCGGATGGATTTATAGATCTTGAAAGGGAACCGGGCGATCAGGAAGGCCCCAGGTGGATCAGTGATGAGGTAAGCCGGACCCTGGTACATAAATGGAGAAGTGAGGAGTCGGCCATCATGGTGGGGACCAATACCATATTGACGGATAATCCCAGCCTTACTGTCAGGAGATGGACCGGATCGAATCCGGTGCGAATTACGCTTGACCGGAACGGGCGGCTATCGGAAAGTGCAGAAATACTTGATGGGACACAGGAGACTATTGTATTCACAGGTGTTCAGCGGAATTATTCCGGGAAGATCCAACTGGTACATGTCGATCCGTCCTATGAGATGGTTGATGTAATGGAAGAGTTGTATGACCGCCAGATTGTCTCCGTTCTGGTGGAAGGTGGAGCAGCATTGCATACAAGTTTTCTTGAATCGGAATTGTGGGACGAAGCAAGGGTTTTTACCGGGAAGATGTCATTTACCCAGGGAGTTAAAGCTCCGGAAATCAGTGAGAAACCCGATGAACTTATTCGAATTGGTGATACGAAACTGGAAGTTTACACGAATAAACAGATGGACCTTCATGGATCATAGGGCCAATCTTATAATCTGAAATCTGATGTTGATCCAAAATAAATTAAATTAAGAAACAAATATTCAGTAAGTTGCGTACATATAAATAATAAAGCTATTGTATTTTAAGGCTGTATAGTACCATGAAGAAGTTAGCATATATTTTGATTCTGTTGCCGTTGATGATGACTGCCGAAGTGCAGGCGCAATCGGCCAAACAGTATATCAAAACCGGAGATGATTTTGCAAAGGCAAATAATTATGAAGATGCCATTGACCAGTATGCCAAGGCCATAGAGCTGGATCCCGATAATGAAAAGGCCTATATACAACGGGCCATTGCATATTCAAGGCTTGGAGAACATGAAAATTCTGCAATGGATTATGACCGTGCGCTGGTTTTCAAGGTGAAAGATGCAGAACTATACTATTTCTCCGGGAAAGAATGGCACCTTCAAGGGGATAACTCGGTGGCCATGATCAAGCTTACCACCGCGATCCAAATGAAGAAGAACTTCCTGGAAGCTTACCAGGCAAGACGGGATGTTCATATGGAGCTCGGGCAGTATGAAGAAGCACTGGATGACGCGCTGATGTGCCTGAAGCTGAAGGAGGATGAAATGACCTATTATAACCTTGCCCAGGTGTTTGAGAAACTGGAAATGTACAATGAAGCCGATGAGGCCTATCGACTTTCATTAAAGGAGAACAGAAGGGTAGTAGCCACCCACTTCTCCTATGCGAAGTTATTATACCGGCAGGAGAATTATGAAGCAGCGGGAAATGAGGTGAGTGAGGTATTGCAAATGGAGCCACAGCACCTTGAAGGAATCCTGTTACAGAGCCAGATACTTTCGGCTCAGGGCAAGTATTTAAAAGCAAGTGAGACTCTTTCCATGGCATCGGTGCGCTATTCTGAAGAGCCATTGATCTATATCTACCGGGGGGATATAAACAGTAAAATGAATCAGCCTGCCTATGCCATTATCGATTTTTCAAAAGCCATTGAATTAGACCCCGAAAACGCAGAGGTATATTACAAGCGGGCAGGAGCCTATGAGGTGATCAGGGACTATGAAAATGCCGTGCTTGACTATGAAAAGCTGCTGGCTATGTCCAAATATGATGGTACGGCCCAGCGTTTACACGATGAGGCTACCCATCGGATGTTCGAACTGAACAGGGAAGAAGACAAACCAATGGTGGTCCTGGTAGATCCCATGTCCAATGATGCCAATACCATTGATGTATCCAGGGAGATCGTTGTATTGAATGTTACCGGCTTAATTTCGGAAGAGAGTGATATTCAATCACTACAGGTCAATGGATTTACTGTGCCGGTGGAAGAAACCGAAGAGGGATTCCAGTTTCTTGCCAGTGTGAATCTGAGCAATACCAATCAGGTAACGGTTCAGGTTTCTGATGTATATGACAATACGGAAACAGCTATTTTCCCCATCAGGCGAACAGAAATTGATGCTCCACGTGTGAGTATGATTGCTCCCTATGGATCAGAAAACAATATCCTCTATCTGGATAACAATGAACCTCTGATCTATGTGGAAGGTATAATTGAGGATGAGAGCAGGATTACGTCCATCTACATTGACAGTGTCATGGCTAGTTACATCCCCAGTGACCTGAATCCCAGGTTCACAGCCACCCTGAATGTACTCAATAAAAGCAGGATCACCGTATTTGTTGAGGACGAATTTGGGAACAGGGCTGAGATTGAATACAAGCTGAATCGCGATGCTCAGTCCTTCGAAGATAATCCCATGGGAAAAACCTGGGCCATATTCATCGAAAACTCGGACTATGATTCATTTGCCAGCCTGGACGGACCCACCAAGGATGTTTCCATGATGCGTTCGGCCCTGGCCAACTATCAGATTCACGAAGTGATTCATAAGAGAAATATGACCAAAGCTGAGCTCTCAAAATTCTTCTCTATTGAGTTGAGGGACATGATCAGAAGCAACCGTGTGAATTCTCTACTGGTCTGGTATGCCGGTCACGGGAAATATGTGAATGAAAGTGGTTACTGGATTCCGGTGGATGCCTCCAGGGATGATGAGTTCACCTACTATAATATCAATGCCCTTAAAGCTGCCATGCAGGTCTACCCCGATTTCCTGGCCCATACACTTGTCATCACAGATGCCTGTGAATCAGGGCCAAGTTTTTATCAGGCCATGCGTTCCGGCATTCAGGAACGAAGCTGTGACGACTGGACCTCAACGAAATTTAAATCGTCGCAGGTATTTTCGTCAGCTGGATATGAACTCGCCGTGGATGACAGCCAGTTTACGAGGACCTTTGCCAATGTACTGATCAACAATCCGAGCTCTTGTGTTCCCATCGAAAGTATTGTCTTGAAGGTTACTTCGGCTGTTGAGAACATGAGCCAACAATCCCCACAGTTTGGAAAGATTTCCGGACTCGAAGATGAGGATGGAACCTTCTTCTTTATACCGAAAGATTATTAATAACGGCTTGTTCCGGCAGGCGGTTGTTGCATGGATCTTTCTGGGATCCCTCTCAGCCTATGGCCAGCAGTTCTATTTCGACCAGTTCTCTGTATCGGAGGGACTGGCACAGTCCACTGTGTATAAGATTATTCAGGACAGCTTTGATACTTACTGGCTGGGTACGAGGGCCGGAGTAAGCAGCTTTAATGGAGCTAACTTTACTAATTTCGATGTAGCAGATGGATTGGCAGAGAACGGGGTCAGGGCCATTTGCGAAGATCGGGAGGGGCATATCTGGTTTGGCCATACGGGCGGAGGAATATCATTGTATAATGGAACATCCTTTAAAGTGATCCCTTCCCCGGCAGCTCAGAATCACTCAACCATCACCTCCATCCTGAGGGATTCGGCCAACAATCTGTGGTTTACTACAGAGGGAGCCGGAGTTATAAGGCTTTCAAATCCGGATGCTCATCCTGATCATATGCACTTTGTTCAGTATTCGGGAAGTGAGCTTTCCGATCTGGTTTATGGTCACCATGCAGACCGGAATGGAAGGACTTATTTCGTAACAGATCTGGGAGTGAAATATTATAATCAGGATAGTAGCCGCTTCGATCACCTGAGGCTAAGCGGTGTTCCCAAATTCTACCAGACCACCAGTATCCTGATTGACCACAGTGGAAGAACATGGATAGGAAAATATCATGGCGGGCTCTACTGCTACCATCCTGATGTGGACAGCTCACACATGTATGACCTGGTAAAAGCCGGACTTAAATCGAACTGGATCAGCACCCTTATGGAAGACAGGGAAGGCAATATCTGGGCAGGAACCTTTGAAGGCGGAGTAGCCAGAATTGGCCCGGACAATCAGCTGGAGCTTTATAACAATAGCAATGGATTCCCCGGATTAAAGATCTGGTCGATGATGCAGGACCGTGAAGGGAATATATTATTCGGGACCAACGAGAATGGTGTTTGTGTCTATAAAGGGGATGATTTTATATCCTACTTTAAGGATGACGGCCTGATTAGTTCCCAGGTTCAAGCCATTCTGCAAAGACGGGATGGCTCACACTGGTTCGGGACCAACAAGGGGATCTCCATACTGGACCGGGAATCCGAAGGAGGATCTTTGCATGATTTTGATGAACTGAAGACCGAAGGGATTGAGTTTCTGAAAGAGGATCAAGATGGAAGGATCTGGATTGGGACCACCATGTCGGGTGTTTATAATTATCAGCTTGCCAGGGGCCTTATCCGGGATCCGGCTCTTAACCGGCTGATCGGTCAATACAAGCCGGTCATGGCCATGGCAATTGACCGGGATAACTATTTATGGGTTGGAGCCCTGGCTGGATTAATCTATTACGATATTAAGCAAAGAAGCGTGGTAAAAATGTTTACCCAGATTGATGATGGGCTGAAAGGCAATCAAATTACCATGCTCTTTATTGATTCCGGTGACAGGGTGTGGATCGGACACGACGAGAAGGGAATTACCCTGCTTGAGGAGGGTGAGTTTATTGACCTTAGGCTGGGATTTGATTTTACACCTCTCTGTCTTACAGAGGACCTTGATGGCACCTTCTGGATCGGGACCGAGGGACGGGGGGTGATCCATTATGACATGCAACGCAGACAGGTGATTCATATCTATACAGTGGATGGCGGTGAACTTCTTGCAGACCTGGTAAACCAGTTGAATGTGGACCGCTTCAACAATATCTATGTTGGTACAAATAAAGGATTGAATATCTATTTCAGGGAGAAGCGGCGGTTTTATTCCTTTACCTCCAGGAGCGGTTTTGTGGGGATAGAGACAAAGCCCAATGCATCCTATATGGACCAGGATGGCGATCTATGGTTTGGAACAGTTGAGGGAGCTACCAGATACAGTCCCACGAATGAGGTCCCGGTGAGTGGAGAACCGGCTGTGCATATCACAGGAGTGCAGGTGAATCATGAGCCAGTGTTTTTGGACAAGGGATTGAGCCTTTCGCACAGACAGAATTCTATTATTTTTGAATATGGTAGTATTACCCTGAATCCGGATGAAGTGCAGTACCAGATTATGCTGGATGGTATCGATCCGGAGTGGCGCCTTCCCGACAGGCAAACCAGTGCGAATTACCCCGCATTACCACATGGCAGGTATACCTTCCTGGTGAAGGCCAAAAGCAGTGCAGGAATCTGGAACAAAGATCCGGCTTCCTTCTCGTTTGTGATCAGAACTCCCTTTTATCTTACCTGGTACTTTATTCTATCAGTGGTCATGTTCCTGGGAATCCTTTTTATTTCCTATATCAAGATCAGGGAGAGGGCCCTGAAGAGAGAAAATCTACTTCTGGAAGGCAAAGTAAAAGAGCGTACAGCCACAGTTGTGGCCCAGAAGGAGGAGCTGGCCCGGAAGAACAATGATATCACCGATAGCATCAGGTATGCCAAGAGAATCCAGCTGGCCATACTTCCGGAGAATTCACCCTACCCGGATACCTTCATCCTGTTTAAGCCCAAAGATATTGTGAGTGGTGATTTTTACTGGTTTACTGAAGTGGGTAACAAGGAGTTCTTTTCGGCAGTGGATTGCACCGGTCACGGAGTGCCGGGTGCATTTATGTCCATTATAGGTCATAATTCTCTTACCAAGATTGTCAGGGAGTACGGGATCCTGGAACCCGGTAAGATTCTTAGCCAGCTCAATAAAGAGGTGCTTGAAACGCTTCACCAGAGAAGCGACTCCAGGGATGTGTATGACGGAATGGATCTGGCTCTTGTTTGCTACGATCGCAAGGGAAAATACCTGGAGTATTCCGGGGCCTTCAATCCCCTCTACCTGGTCCGCAATGGTGAATTAATTGAAACCAGGGCCGACAAACAATCCATTGGACGCTCCTCTGTAAATACAGAAGCCGAGTTTACCAATCACAGGATCGATATTATGGAGGGGGATACTGTTTACCTCTTCTCTGATGGCTATGCTGACCAGTTCGGGGGTGAGCACATGAAGAAGTTCAAGTATAAAAACCTGAAAGAAACTATCCTAAAGATTCAGGAGGAGACCATGTCACAGCAACGTGCCATCATGGATCATACCATTGAAAAATGGCGAGGTGATCTGGATCAGCTGGATGATATTTTGGTAATTGGCAGACGGTTCTAAAGCAGGGCATCCAGTTTACCAACAATGGTGCTTTTGGGTACAGCACCAACCTGCTTGTCAGCAACTTCTCCGTTTTTAAAGAAGAGAATGGTTGGTATATTCCTGATCCCGTATTTTGCAGTGATGCCGGGATTGCTATCCACATCAACTTTAGCTACTACAGCTTTTCCTTCATAATCAACACCCACCTCTTCAACAATGGGTCCCACCATACGGCAGGGACCGCACCATTCGGCCCAGAAATCTACGATTACTGGTTTATCTGAGTTAAGTACCATTTCGTCGAAATTTCCATCTGTTGCTTCTAATGCCATGATCTAAAATTTATAAGTATTATTCAATCGCTCAAAAATATAAAAAAAATTAAGCAAGACGGAATTCGAATCCCGGATTATCCTCAAGGTAGTTGATAAATTCATCTGTCAGCCGAACTTGTTTATTACGCGAAAAGAGCTTCAGTTTCATATTGCTTTCAGGATCATGAATATGAAATTTCAGAATCTTCCCGCTCTCATTCACGGTATATCGTTCAAAAGAATCTATCAGTTTATTGGAAACCTGGTTGATATTAAGGGAAATATCGATGGACTTTACCAGTTTATCACGAACATCGGCAAGCATGTAAACCATCTTTAACCTCAGGGAATATATTTTTTTCCCGGGTTCTTCCCTGGGGCTCCATTCGTTGACCGTTGCGCGTATCATTAGTGCAACATCGGGTAAAAAATATTGTTTAAAATTAACGTAATCATCATTTTTAAGTCTCAGGTTGTAGGTGTCCGTATAGTCTTCCAGCTGGGCCAGCATATAAGGTTTATTACGCCACTGGTCCACTCCATCTCTGACTGTCTTTACCATGCCGCAGAAGACCACATCCCGGCCCTTGAACTGCTGCAGATCACCTAATTCCTCCAGTTTATTCGGACAGAATGCATCTATTTCCAGCCTGAACCTGTCCAGGGGATGGGAGGTCAGGTAGAAGCCCAGGAGCTCTTTTTCATGCTTACAGGTGGTGATATTCTCCCAGCGGTTTACTCCCGGAGCTTCAGGCCGTGAAACGGCAATGGCACTGGCCTCCCCGAAGAGATTCTGCTGGGGGGTATCTCTTTCATACTGGATCTTACTTCCATACTTGATTAATTGTTCTATAAAAGTAGAATCTTCGTCCTCCAAGGTATCGATGTACTGACTTCTGTGGATGTCCTCAAAACAATCCAGGGCCCCGGCTATGGCGAGCCCTTCAAAATTCTTCCTGTTCAACTGGTGCAGATCGTTCCGTTCCACGAAATCATAAATATCCCTGAAGGGACCATTGGAAACACGTTCTTCGATGATGCTTCTGACTGCATTCTCGCCCACACCTTTGATGGCGCCCAGACCGAAGCGTATATTTCCCTTATCGTTGACCGTGAATCTTACATTGCTTTCGCTCACATCAGGGCCAAGAACTGAGATTCCCATTCTCCGGCATTCGTCCATAAACTGGCCGATCTTCTTAATATCAGTAATGTTCCTGCTTAGCACCGCGGCCATAAATTCAGCCGGGTAATTTGCTTTCAGATAACCGGTCTGGTATGAAACATAAGCGTAACAGGTGGAGTGTGATTTGTTAAATGCATACTGGGCAAAAGCTTCCCAGTCGGTCCATATTTTTTCAATCTTCTGCTTCGAGATTCCATTTTTCTTGCACCCTTCCTCGAACTTCAGCTTCAGCTCGTCCATCATCTTCTTGATCTTCTTACCCATGGCTTTCCGAAGCGAATCCGCTTCACCACGCGTAAAGCCGGCAAGTTTCCTGGAAAGAAGCATGACCTGTTCCTGGTAAACGGTGATCC
>JAYEOJ010000365.1:0-2841 GCA_034722835.1 Bacteroidota bacterium
CCAACCTATCAGGATGCTCAATCCAGCGCAACCGGTGTGATCTATCAGTTGGCCTTGGAAAAATGCAGCCGCCTGGATGCCGGAGAGGTTTTACAAAATCTCCGGCAGTTAAATATTGATACTTTTTACGGCAAGATAAAATACGATGCCCGGGGAATGAATATCGGTCATAAAATGGCACTTGTACAGATTCAAGAAGGCCGAATGGTTGCCATCTGGCCTCCGGCAGCGGCCGCGAATACAGTCCGGTATCCATCAGTAAGAAAACCATCCCCAAAACGGTAATCGTAGTATGAAAAGCAAACAAATAACGGAAAAAACAAGGTTCGGCCTTTTTGACAAGCTTCTTTTGTTACACCTTCTCTCCATAACCTTGCTCTTTATCTTCATAATCCTTTCATATTATCACCTGCAAAAGAGTAGTTTTGAAAAAGCCTTCATCAATAAATCAGTACTCATTCGTGAAATCCTGGAAACAACCTGTGTTGACCCGGTTGTAAACACTATAGCTTACGATAGAACCGGTAAAATCATTGAAACACTTTATCGAAAAAACCCGGAAATTGCCTACATTGAAATTTATGACCCGACCGCACGAATCATTGCCTCGATTGGTAAAACCCCGAAACTCAATCTTTCTTCTGAAGAGATCGGGGAGCGTTTCAGACAAAGTGTTGCAAGTTCAATCCAGCAAGATCATCTAAACCGAGGACAATCTGAATTTATAACCCCTCTAAGTGTGGACGGGAACGCCTTAGGATTAATCAGGGTCGGCATTACCAAGAAATACCTTCAACAGCAGCTCAAAAACAGTATCCTCTATTTTCTGGGGATTTTCATCATCGCTATTGCTATAACCAGCTTGATCTATTTTGTTTTTACGAACCGGTGGATTCTGCAACCTGTAGTTGATGTCAGCAATATGATGAATAGCTACCGGCAGGAGAATTTAAAAGCTCTCAGTTGCAAGATCAAGATGTACAATAAAAATATATCCAAAGATGAAATCGGGACGATGTCAATCGCCTTTGAGCAAATGATTCTATCAATATCTGAACGAACCAAAGAGAAAGAGAGGGCGGAAAAAAAGCTGGCTGCTGAACACGAACGTTTACTGGTAACCTTGCACAGTATCGGAGATGGCGTTATTACGTCTGATATAAGTGGTAAGGTTGTTTTACTCAATAAAATTGCTGAAGATCTAACCGGTTGGGGCCAAGTAGAGGCAGAGGGCAGACCGGTCTCCGAAGTTTTTAAGATTATCGACGAAGAGTCTTGTAACCCTTGTGCAAGCCCGGTTGAGAGAATCCTGGCTTCGGGCGAAATCATCAGCCTGGAAAATCGTACTGTTTTGGTTGACAAAACCGGCATCAAACGAAATATTGCCGATAGTGGTGCACCGATTCGTGACCAGGAGAATAAAATTATCGGCACGGTTCTGGTCTTTCGTGACGTAACCAAAGAGCTGCTCCGGGAAAAAGAACTGCTTAAAGTCAAGAAGCTGGAATCGGTCGGGGTGCTGGCTGCCGGCATAGCTCATGATTTCAATAATATTCTGGTCGCGGTTATCGGTAACCTGAGCCTCGCCAGAGAGTTTATTGACCCCAATAACAGATCCTATTCCCTGGTCAGTGAGGCTGAAAAAGCGGCTCTACGGGCAAAAGGACTCACTAAACAACTGCTTACTTTCGCCAAAGGTGGCGAGCCGGCAAGAGAGGAAACATCTCTGGAGACGCTGATCACGGAACCGACAAATTTTGTTTTAAGTGGTAGTAATGTTGCGTGCATCTACAATCTTTCAGATGATCTCTGGGCGGTTGATGTTGATCCGGGACAGGTAAGTCAGGTTATTCAAAATCTGATTATCAATGCCAAGCAAGCCATGCCCGATGGCGGTACGATTGAAATCAGCTGCTCTAATATTGACGACAAAATGCAACTTCTTCCGGCAACACTCAAAAATGAGAAATATGTTCAGGTTAAGATTAAAGACAACGGCGTTGGTATAGAGCCGGAAATACTGGAAAATATTTTTGAGCCCTACTTTACCACCAAAACCACTGGCAGCGGCTTGGGGCTTGCCGTCTGTCACTCCATTATCAGCAAGCACAAGGGAGATATCTCCGTAGAGTCCATACTCGGCCGGAAAACGATTTTCACCATTTATCTTCCGGCTACCGGCCCGGTTCAACCCTGTGCAGCAAAAACAGAAGAGATACCATTGAAAAATGTCTGCGGCAAAATAATGGTTATGGATGATGAGGAGGTCATTCTAGAGGTAACGGAAGAGATACTTACTCATCTTGGTCATGATGTTGTAGTGGTTTCAGATGGTGCACAAGCAGTCAGACTCTATACTGAATTACAAGCAAGCAGTGCCCCGGTGGATATAATAATTATGGATCTGACAATTCCCGGAGGCATGGGTGGTCAAGAAGCGGTCAAAAAAATACTAGAGATCAACAGTGAAGCTAAAGTAATCGTCTCCAGTGGTTATTCCAATGATCCGGTAATGGCCAATTTCAAAGAGTACGGGTTTACAGCGATGGTGCCGAAACCGTTTAATTTTGACGAACTCGATAAAGTTATAAGTGAAGTACTGAACTCTCCAGAAAATGGTCAATCAGAAATGGTGTGATCCCGAACCTCAACGCCATAAACCAAAGCTTCTAATGCAAGCCGCAGAGGCTTGGGAAGTTCAGGACCATTATAGAGATGCGGCACATCTTCCAATGGTTGACCGGCTATCTCTTCCGCAATCCGGCGACACCAATTTTTAAAACTCTCCAGATTACTGAGTTGGCGGCGCTGCCAGGCGTCACTTAGAGCCAGTGAGCTCTC
>JAYEOJ010000366.1:0-2839 GCA_034722835.1 Bacteroidota bacterium
TTCGGCCGCTTCAAAGGCCTCTACAATCCACCTGGCTTTTTCAATCTCCTCCTCCGTGGGAACAAAGGCTTCATGGATCACCGGGACCTGCCGGGGATGGATGCAGCCCATGCCTTCAAAACCAAGAGACCTGGAGGTAAGTACATTCTTCTTCAATCCTTCCATATTGGCCACATCCGAGTAGACCGAATCAATGGGTTGTATGCCGGCCGCCTTACAGGCATTCACCAGCCTGGTACGGGCATAGAGCGACTCCCCGGCTGTCTCTGTACGCTTAACACCCAGATCGGCCGTATAGTCCTCCAGGCCGATGGCCATGGCCACCACCGTCTCCGAGGCACATGCAATTTCAAAGGCATTCTCAACTCCCAGGGCACTTTCGATGATGGGCATCAGGAAGATCTCACGCTCCTGTTTGTGCTCTTTCAGAATGGCCCGGATACGATCGGCCACCTCCACCACCTGGGAGCCATGTTCACATTTGGGCAGCAAAACCAGGTGTAAATGCTGGGGCACCACCTCATCCAGGTCCTCCAGTCCGGCCGGCAACTGGTTGATGCGTACCATCCGTTCCGCTCCGTAGAAATCCACCTGGCTCAGGGCATTGCGAACCAGCAGTCTTGCTTCCGCCTTTCTGTCGGGAGCTACCGAATCTTCCAGATCCAGAATCACCCCATCGGGCTGGTGGATCCCCGCATTCAGCATCATACTGGGGGAATTTCCCGGAAGATAGAGCCGGGAGAAGCGGAATCGTTCCCTGGAGCTTTCGTGGCGGTTTTGCTCGATCACCGGGGGAATCCAGCTCCTGTCAGTGGCCTGCAACTGCTTTACCGCGGCTTCGATCCTGGCGCCAATAACAAAGGGCAGGGCCCCTGTATCCTCAATCTCCAGGGTGGCGTGGCTGACTCCCAGGGCTTCCAGCACCTCCAGTGCCTGTTGCCTGATCTGCTCTCCGAACATCCGGTCCACCTTGCTTTGCAGCCTGATGTCGATGCCTCCCAGCTTATGAACCTGCAGGTTCACCTGGCAGTCGGACCTGATCCGGTCCCCTTTGTTTCCTGTGCTTGCTGATTTTTTCATCCTTTTCTGATTCTTGTCCTGGCTATTCATGGCCGCAGAATTCGGTTAGTACCCCCTGGGTAGATTTGGGGTGCAGGAAGCCAATCTGTAAACCTTCAGCACCCTTCCGGGGTACTTCATCGATTAACCTGACTCCCTGATCTGCGGCATGCTTCAGGGACTCACCCACATTTTCCATGGCAAAGGCCAAGTGGTGTACCCCCGGACCTTTCTTTTCAATAAATTTTCCGATGGGCCCTTCCTGATCGGTACTCTCAAGCAACTCGATCTTGGTATTGCCCACTTTGAAAAAGGCGGTACGCACCTTCTGGTCGGCCACTTCCTCGATGGCATAGCATTCCAGTCCGAGCACTTTTTCATAATAGGGAATCGACTCCTCCAGGCTCACTACAGCAATCCCGATGTGTTCAATATGTGTTGGTTTCATAGCAGTTAAAAGTATCTTTTGAAATTACTCAAAAGTACCTGATCGAAACTGTTGAAATCATGATAATTGTCAAACAGGATACGAATTCCTTCCTGTTATGAAGCATCTAATCCATCAGGGCATTGTAGATCACCTGCTGCACATCGGTGCGCACATTCATATCAATCAGCCTGTTATTACCCATGTTTGGATGAACACGGTTTGACAGAAAGATATAAAGCAGCTCATATTCGGGATCGGCCCATGCCAGGGTTCCTGTAAACCCGGAGTGACCAAAACTGGAGGGTGAGGCGCTGTTACATGCGGGCCCCGCATCTTCCTCCCAGTAGACCGGTTTATTGAATCCGAATCCCCTGTGATTCTCCTCCTCACAGTTATAACAGGAGGTATAGAGATCCAGGGTGGACTGCCTGATATACCTGCGCTGCCCGTAGCTGCCCCCGTTTAAGAACATCTGCATCATCTTGGCCAGGTCATTGGCAGATCCAAACAGTCCGGCATTTCCCGATATACCGCCCAGCATGGCGGCACCCATATCATGCACATGACCGTGCAGCAGCTGCCGCCGGAAGTACATATCATTCTCGGTTGGGACGATTCGCTCCCTGGGAAAGCGGCTCAAAGGCTTATAGCCCAGGGTATGTGCTCCCATGGGATTATAAAAACTGTACCACACATAGGGGTAGAGCATGGTATCAGTGGCCGTCTCAATGATCTGCTGGAACATATAGAATCCCAGACCGCTGTACCGGTATTCCCTGGAGTTCAGCTCGGAGTCATATGCCCGTTTGTAAATGGTATCTCTCCACCCGGCCCTCATATACAGGTCATCGGCCACCTGGTAGGGATAATCCGGAGAATAGTACTTCTGGTAGACCACATCCACATATTTAATGTTCCGGTTAAAATATCGCCCCTCTCCTATCTTCAGGGGATAGGTGCGGGAAAAAGAATTACTGAGCAGGGCCTGGGATGTATCCAGGGGTTCCATGGTTTCATAGTAAAAGGGGATCCAGGCGACCATACCGCTCTGGTGGGCCAGCACATCGGCAACCAGCAATCCCGCTTTGTTGCTGGAGTCAGGAACGGGTTCATACATACCCATCAGCGAGTCTTCATGGAAGAGCCCAAGGTCGCGCAGACGCATCAATGCAGCCGTAACGGAGGCCATCTTGGTGATGGAAGCCAGATCATAAATATCATCAGCTTGAACGGAACGTCTTTTCTGGTAGGTATGGTAGCCGTAGCTCCGGTGCCAGACCACTTTTCCCCCGCGTGCAACCAATACCTGGCATCCGGGCATGGCCTTCTGCTTCATGGCATGTTTGATAA
>JAYEOJ010000367.1:0-2835 GCA_034722835.1 Bacteroidota bacterium
TGCCTGCGTTTTCACATCTGCTCATGCCCAGGATGCCAGGCAAAAAGGGCTTGATGCCATCACCCTCCAGGCTGTGCAGGGACAACTTGAGTTTCTTGCCTCGGACTGGACCGAAGGCCGGGCCACCGGAACCGAGGGAGCCTATATGGCGGCTGACTACATAGCCAGTCTATTTAAAGTATACGGACTTCAGCCAGCTGGTGATATGGAATGGGTGAGACCCACCAGGGCAGAACGAAGGGCAGGGAAAAGACCTACCAGTTACAGAACCTTCTACCAGAATTTCAACCTGGTAGAAACCCGCCCCAGTGACAAGCATGAATTATCGCTTGCAGAAAGTACACAGGGAGGCTCCCGCACCCTGAATTTTACCTACCGTGTTGATTTCCACGTGCAGGCTTCAGGAGTTTCCATGGAGATGGAGGTCCCCGTAGTTTTTGTGGGTTACGGTCTGACCGATAAGGAAAATGGCTATGATGATTTCAAAGATGTAGATGTAAAAGATAAGATCATCCTGAGGTTATCGGGATACCCTGGCCTGGAGGACAAGGAATCAAAGGCTTATAAAAGCTTCTCCAAAGAATGGGGCCGCGGAGGATACGCCCTGATGCGTACGAAGAACGAGAGGGCCTCAGAGCTCGGTGTTGCAGCAGTGATTGAAGTGTATCCGGGCGATGATATAACAGGGGCATGGGCTGCAAACCTGCCATTCAGGGTGAACTCAGGGAATTATGAGGGTGTCAAACCCAGGGCCTCCTACTATGAGACCCGTATGAGTCTTCCGGGAAGCGAGCTGGGAGGAAGAGTGACCCAAATCGGTATTTCTGAAAGAGTTACGAACGAACTGTTGAAAGGCTCCGGAGTGGACCTGAAAGCCTTCCAGGAGAAGGTAAGTGAAAGCATGAAACCGGATTCCAGGGTGCTTGCAGGGAAAAAACTGAGAGTCAAGACCACGGTAGATTCCAAATTAATCAGGGCCAGAAACGTGGTTGGTGTTCTTCCCGGGAAAGATACCAGCGAGATCATTGTGATCGGAGCACATTACGACCACCTGGGCATCCATGACGGCTGGATCTGGAATGGTGCCGATGATAATGCCTCGGGAACCGTAGGTGTAATGAGCATTGCCAAAGCATGCATGGCTACGGGTGAGAAACCCGAAAAGACCATTGTTTTCTGTGCATGGACAGGAGAAGAGAAAGGGCTCCTGGGCTCCAGGTATTTTGCCGATCATCCTTACGACGATGCAAAAATGATCCTGAACCTCAACTATGACATGATCTCACGCGACAATACAAATGACAGCCTGGGCAACATGTGCAGCATGAATTACACCAAGGCCTATTCTGTATTGAAAGAGCTGACCACCAAAAATATTGAGGAATACAAGTTGGATCTGGATGTAAGCTTCCGACCGGCTGAACGTCCACGTGGTGGAAGCGATCACTCTTCATTTTCACAGAAGGATGTTCCAATCATGTACTTCATGGCCGGATTTCCACCAGAGTATCACCAGCCCGACGATCATATCAAGCTGGTGAACTGGAAGAAGATGGTCAACATTATCAAAATCGGATACCTGGATATCTGGGACCTGGCCAATTCGGAGTGGGGAGCTGCCGAAGAAGAATAAAAACACTGGTCATATTATCCCTTTATTAGGGAACCGTTTGACATGAATGGTTGTTAAATGTAAATTACCACTAGAATGTCAAGGTTTCTAATAATACTTGTGCTGTTTATCCCAATGCAGGAGAAGCCCGGCTACCCGTTGAAAAACGGGCGGCCTACCAGCAAGGGGATCGATCGCTATGTGGAGGAAAATGCCCATTCACTGATCCTTGATTTCCAGGATTATATTGATGACACCCTCTACAATGCCAACATTTATACCGAGGATCTTTCAAAAAACAGTGATCACAATCCCCTTGAACTTGGCAATTACTACCCCAATGAAATATTCATAAACAATGCAGAGATCTTTATTGCCTATGAATTGGAAATGCTACCCAAACGCAGCAGAGATACCATAATCAGCAGCAATCTGTTTGTAAGAGCGGCTGTTTTTCATGAGCTTATGCACCACTATATCTACCAGATTGGGATAGAGATGTTGCGGAGAGATCAGATTGAAGTGGACAGAGCATACCAATCCTTTTTCCGGGTTTACAGCTATCGGGACGATCCCGGACCCAGATTCATCGAAGAAGGGATCTGCGAATATGTTACCCTGAAAATGAAGGAGACCATTTCTCCAAGACGACCCTATATCCCAAGAAAGGCCTCTGACCTGAGCCGGCCTGAGAAAGCGCACGATATATATTACAAATACTCTGCTTATTGCCTCAGGGAATTCCTCGATACCACGGGATTAAAACAGGGGGTTAAAATATTGCTGCATAATTCTCCACCCACAACAGATGAGATTCTGGATCCTGATTTATTCTTTGCCCGCTTGAACGGTCTGGAATAATCCTTAGGTTTTTTCATCATTTCTGTTTAAACTGCATACGAAAAATTTACAAACTATGAAAAAATTAATGCTTGTCCTGTTCGTGCTTGGCATATCACTTCAATCCTTTGCCGGACCGAAAGAGAAAGACGTGCTTGGCACCTGGAAATATAAGGTTGAAACCGACCAGGGAGAATTGACCGGTGTGCTTGTCTTTGAGAAAAATGATGACGTTCTGGTTGGTAAGGTCAATACGGACGATGGTGAAGCCTTCACTTTTAGCAAAGTTGAACTCAAGGAGAATGATGTGCTCTATTGCGAGCTGGATACCGGTTATGAAATCTTTGAGCTTTCACTTACGGTGAAAGGAAAAGCGATGGAAG
>JAYEOJ010000368.1:0-2824 GCA_034722835.1 Bacteroidota bacterium
GATAATACGGGAGGTCAATGGGTGAATGTGTTGCCGGCATTGAGCCTGCATCTCAGTCCGAATTCGATTTTACACCTTATTCCCGAGCTTCCTGTCTATAGTTCTGTGGGAGGAACACAATTGACTCCAACGTTCAGAATGCAGGTTGGAATCTATCACTCTTTTAACAGGAATAGTAAAAACAAATCAAAAAAATATCAATTATGAGACAGTCTTTAATTTTTGGATTCTTATGTTCTTTCATGCTTCTTTTAGGGTGTGAAGAAGAGCCAGAGAATCAAGGAAATACATCCCAATTGGGATCGGACAGCCTTGAAAGCTGGTCCATCCCCCGGGACGAAATATTTGATGGAGGACCGGGGAAGGATGGTATCCCCGCACTGACAGATCCAGAGTTTGTACTAGCTGGATCTGAAATTTATCTAAGCGATGAAGATCTGGTGATCGGTATTGTGGTTGAAGGTAAAGCCAGGGCCTATCCTCACCATATCCTGGACTGGCATGAAATCATAAACGATCAGATAGGCGACGTGAATTTCGCTGTTACGTATTGCCCTCTGACCGGAACAGGAATTGGATGGGACAGGGAAATCGATGGGAATGTGACTACATTCGGAGTCTCCGGTTTGCTGTACAACTCTAACTTGATTCCATACGACAGAGCAACGGATAGCAACTGGTCTCAAATCAGGCTAGATTGTGTAAATGGGAAACTCAAAGGGAGAGAAGTGGAGACCATTCCACTGCTTGAAACCACATGGGGAACATGGAAGGAGATGTATCCATTCACAAAAGTGCTTTCTAAAAATACCGGTCACAACAGAGTATATGGACGATATCCCTATGGAAATTACCGGACGGATGACGATTATCTGATTTTTCCCGTAGCCAATGAAGATGAAAGAGTCCCTACCAAGGAACGAGTACTTGGGATTATACAGTCTGGGAACGCTCACATATACAGGTTTGCTGATTTTGGAGACATGGTTACGGTGATCAATGATACGCTGAAGGGAGAAAACCTTGTGATAGTAGGGAATAAGGAAGATAATTTCATGCTTGCTTTTTTCAATGATCCGGGTGATGGTTCCATGCTTAATTTTAGCGCTGTGCAGGGAGAATATCCAATTGTTATGACCGATACTGAAGGAAATATGTGGGATGTATTCGGAAGAGCGATGGATGGTCCACGAAAGGATGCACGGCTCAGCCCGGCTACTTCATTTATGGGATACTGGTTTTCTTTCGCAGCATTTTATCCCGATCTGACCATTTATGGTAATCAGTGATCTTCAAACAGTAACCAGCTGTCCGGATCGAGTACAAGATCTGCAGGTTTAAAGGGGGGCTTAAATGTAAAACTTTGAGAGGCGCTATGAATGGAAAGGGTTTCTCTGAAAACCTCTCCCTTTCCATTTGAAAATTTAATGTCCAGTGGGAAAACAAACAGGTGATGTTCCTGGTGCTGAATGATCTCCAGGTGAACTCTTTTACCTCGTTTTTTCCAATGAGCCGATAGAACAGGATGCCCGGCCTGGTAAAACCACTGACGGAAGAAGGTATTGTAATCTTTGCCGCTCACAGATTCTGCTACAGCCTGAAAATCTTCTGTAAGAGCATTGCTGAACTTGAATTTTTCATAAAAGGCAAGCACACACTCATGAAAAAGTTCATCTCCCATATCGTGCCGTAACATATGAAGCACCCAGCCAGCCTTCTCATAAGAGTTCTTATTTAACAGCCGGGTGGATACAGGCAGGGTGGTATCTACAATGGGAGCCAATCTCCGGCGGGCAAACCTGATTACCTGTCTCTTTTCATCCAGCATGGATTCCACAAATGCTTCCCGGCCGTGTATTTGTTCGATATAAATATCCGTGAGGTAGGTGGCAAATCCTTCGCTCAGCCATATGTGGTGCCAGTCCAGTTCAGAAACAGCATCCCCGAACCACTGGTGTGCAATCTCATGGGCGAACAGATGCTCATGATCCTGTTTGCCATTAACGGTTCTTTCGTGGTAGAAAATGCAACTGGCATTTTCCATGCCGCCATAAACGGTTTTAGATTGAACATTGGCCAGTTTACTATAGGGAAAGGGTGCAATATAGGATTCAAAGAAGTCCAGGGGCCTGGTGGCGATGCTGTAATCAAAAAAACCTTCTTCCCTGTTCTGCGGATAGACCCAGGTGGAGACCGGGACTCCCGATTGGCTTTGCAGCTCCTCTACAGCAAATGGACTGACCCCGATAACCATCAGTTTGGTGGAAAGCGGTACGCTTGTTTGCCAGTGCGAAGACACCCTTCCTTCTTCACTCTTCTCAGATATTCGTTTCCCAACAGAAACCACCCCGTAGTGATCCGGAGCATGCACGATGAACGATACCAAGGCTTTATCTGAGGGGTGATCCACCAGCGGCAGCCAGTGATGACCTCGGTTTGGCCAGTTATCACCAAAGAAGGTCCGGTCGCCAAATTTATTTCTGGAGATGATCAATCCGTCGCTCGGGATCCCGCTGTAAATAATCCTGTAGTTCCGCTTGCTGCCCTGTTGCGTTTTTGGGATATTCAGGAGAATACGGTTGTTCTGGTGTTGAAAGCTGACATCCCGGCCATCTTCGGTAATCTGTTTCACCGTCATACCCGTGTTGTCCGGATAGGTGTTGGCAAGATCCAGATGAAACTGTTCCACGTCCTTTTTGAATGCAATTACAATATCGGCTGCTCCACTGATCACATCTGAGCTGTCGTTCAGATCGATCTCAAAACGGTAACTGAGCACGTCAATAGCATTGTAACGCTGGTGATGGTCCTGGCAGAGTGTGGA
>JAYEOJ010000369.1:0-11219 GCA_034722835.1 Bacteroidota bacterium
CCCGCCTGTTCCCGGATCCACGATGACCAGTTCGCTGGTGGTATAATAGGAAAACAAGTCATCGTCGTAGGCGGTCTCCAGCAGATTGCGCGCCTCGTAGGTGGAACGGGCCGTGGCCCCCGCTCCTTCGCGGATCTCCGGGCCCGCCGGAATGACAGGTGCCGCGGGAGCAGGTCCACGCTCCGGGATGCGGTATACCAGCAGGCGTTCCTGGTCGGGCAACCAGGTCACAGGATTGGCCATCAGGGGATTGAGAACGGTATTCCCGATTTTTTTGATATTGCCATCCACAGATCCTACCCACAATTCAAAGCGGTCAGGGAATTCAATGACAAGGGCAAAGCGCCGGCCATCCACGTTCCATGCCACTTCAAAGACTTCAGCCCCGTCAGGCAGATTAAGTGCAGTACGGGTTCCATCCTCAATGCGGATCACGTAGGGAGAGGTACCCCCCCAGTTCTGACCGTGAAAGCCATTGTTGGCCGGATTGATCCGCATCCCGGCAAGTTTGTGCATGGGTGCAGCCAATTCGGCCAGAGTGGGATAGCTCAATGGTTCGGCCAGGAATAAATACTCGCCTGTTGGAGCCGTCCATACCATAGGGAGTTCTGGAGCATGAAGCACCTTCATGATTTCTTCCGGAGGGGTCTGCCATCCAGGGTCAGGATCCTGGCCGGCAGCAGGTAGACAATAGATTGCCACCATGGCAATCAGTATGACTGATTTCATGATCATCCTACTCATTATTACATGATTTAGTGTGAATTAATTTAAACGGACCAGTAAGTTACTGAATTATTACCTGATCAGCAATGTCAGGAAGCCCATAAAAAGGACCGCATCGGCCGCCAGCCGGAAGTAATCGTTTTGTCTGAACCGGGAAGGATAGTAGAGGACCAGGAGCAAAATGGTCGTCATGCCTGTGAGGATCAATGCATACTGAAAATAGCGGTCCATCTCAAAAACAAGGAACTGCAGCAGGGATACCAGGTAGATGGCAATGGCGGTTCCCAGAAGCAGGTTCCTGGTCCGCTTTACCCCCAGCAGATTGGCCAGGGAGGCAATTCCCATCCTGCTGTCAAGCTTTATGTCATACAGGGAGATTACTCCCAGGTTGATCAACAGCACCCCCACAAAGATCAGGGCGATCAATCCGTGTCCCGATTCAAAACCACTTTCCAGAGCAACTGCAGGGCCCAGCCAGGTTCCGGCCATGTAGAGCAGCAGCACAAAAACCTCTCCGGGAATGGATAGCAGCCTGTTCTTCCTGAAAATATGGCGCATGGCATAAAAGAGCAGTACCCCTCCGGCCAGCATCAGGGCATATTTGAAGAGTTCTTTGTCAAGCAGGTTGAAGATCAACATGGCGTCTGCCACGGCCACCACTCCCAGGGAGTAGATCACCATCTTCCGGTTTTTCAGCAGGAAATAGTGCATCTCCCGCTCCACCTTCTTTTTGTGCTTCAGGGCATCCAGCATATGATCGCCCGTGTAGAGCAGCCAGACGGTGAGGGCCAGGGTAATCCACCACACCCATCCTGGATCCGTGCCAAAAAGCCGCGCGGCAAAACAGGATGTGGCCAGCGCCCCGATCACAATATCCAGGCTCAGGAAATGCAGGTACCGGTAAATCTTCATTCAGAGATTCAATTAAGAAAGGTCGAATTTAAGAAAAGTAATCGAACTCAGGTATGATGATTTTTACATTCCTCCAGGTAGGGATGGTTCGCCGGGTAGAGTCCCGCCCTGCTCAACACCCAGCCTGTGACCAGCATAAACAGGCCGGCAAATCCCACAAAGGTCCCGATCTCCTGGAAGCCCAGTACCTGCTCACCCACGGTCCCTGGAAAAATCTGGATATAGAGATCTATGAATTGTCCGACAATCAGGATGGGAATCACAATTTTCAGGAAGGTCCGGTTCCTGGCCGTGGCTTTGGGCATCAGCAAAACAAAGGGAAGAAACCAGTTGATGGCTATATTGGCAAAGAAAAAGAATCGCCACCCTTCACCCCGTACCCGGGGCAGGAAATAGGCGGTTTCCTCGGGTATGTTGGCATACCAGATCAGCATAAACTCCGTAAACCAGAAGTAGCCCCAGATAATGCAAAGCATAAAGATATAACGGGAGAAATCGCCCAGGTGACTTTTATTCAGGAAGGGGAAATGTCCTCTCTGGTTCATCAGCAGTACAATGAATGTGATCACAATGGCCGCATGATGAAAGGCGGCCACAAAGTTCCGGATGGCAAAGATGGTGCTGTACCAGTGGGCATCGATGGACATGATCCAGTCGATCATGGCAAAGGTGAAGGTGATGATCACGATAAAAATAAAGACCTTGGAGCGATGTTCCAGCTTCTTAAAGATCTCCAGTCCCTCCACACCATCTTCTTTTAAGGAGAGGCGGCGGATGATCACGAACATCAGGATCCAGAGAGCAAAATAGATAAGCATCCGGACGATCCAGAAGGGAAGATTCAGATAGGGAGCCTTATGGGTCAGCAGCGGATCAGCGGCCACTTCATGGGGATGGGACCAGTGATACAGCGAATGGGCTCCGAAGATCATCACCAGGAAAAGAACTGCAGCAACCGGCAGGAATCCGGCCATGGCCTCGGGTACACGAATAAATCCTGCAGACCAGCCCGAGTGGGTTACCCGCTGGATGGAAACAAAGAGCAGCGCACCCGCAGCCAGGGAGACAAAATAAACATTGTTCAGTAAGAGATTTGCCCAGCCCCGCTGCGGATCTCCCGTAAAGGTAATTAGCAGGGCTGTGATGCCCACCACGATCATGATCAGGGTAGCTATGATGTAGATGCGGGATAACTTGATTCTCTCTTCCATTGTAACTTTTTTTGGCCAACTACTTTTGCAGCGTATTGCGAATATGAAGGATTATATTCCACCGGTCTTCAGGCAAAATCATCGCCCCGTGTGCACCCATGATGCCATAGCCCACGGTTATGGAGTGATAAATCTCTCCGTCCTTCAGGGCTCTTGCCTTCTCGTTTATCAGGCTGGCCGGCGGATATGGGTAACGCTGGCTTGTAAAAAGGTAGCCCTGTCCGTCTCCCTCAGGTCCATGGCAGGAGTTGCAGAAAATCTCATAGGATTCCAAACCCCGGGCCAGGTTTTCGCTGCCTGGCTCCATGGGATTTATCAGGGCCTCCCCGGCTGCTATCCGATCCTCATCGTTTTTCTCCCATTCAAAGGGGACCATTCCCCTGGATACGGTACCCTCCACCGGCATCCTCATGGTCATGTTGTCACTGAAATTGGGATTGGGAGTATAGGACTCGTACGCATTGGAGTAATACATATCGGGCATATAGTCCCATCCGGTACTGGAACGGGTGCGGTCGCACGAGACCCCTGCCAGCAGGATGATGGAGAATACCAGGATGTTTCTGTATATCATAACTGTTTACTTTTCTATCACTTCAATGGCCCCGGTCTCTTTCATTACCGAAGTGGCCCTGCCGGCATCGGCCTTCTCTTTATTCACCAGGATCACAAATTTGTCATCGGTGGCCCCCTGGTGATAGATGGGTTTCTCATGGGATGGCCAGAGATTGGCACGCCAGGAGAAGGTAAAAAGACTCAATATGGTAATGCTGAATATGGTCAGGATAATGGTAATCACAATGAAGGATGGGAAGGCATTGCTGGGTTTTCCTCCATAATTCAGGGGCCAGTCAATGACTGCCGTGTAGATCAGGAAGGCAAGGACAGCAATCGTGGCAAAGAATCCGTAAAACCATCCAACAATGGTAATACGCGATTTCCGCCCCTGTTTCTCCAGGACCTCATGCACCGGGTAGGGAGTGAAGATATCCTCGATCTCGATCTCCTGCTCCTTCATCTTTCGGAAGGCAGAAAGCATGGCCTCCTCTTCCTCAAATACGCCTAATAGATATTCTGAATCCATATGAGCCTGTTTTATTTCTTTTTCAACTGGTATCTATTTACATCTTTTACCTCATGGATGGCAATAATCGGTATGTACTTCATGAAGAGTAATACGCCGAAAATAAAGATCCCCAAGGTTCCCAGGTACATGGCTATCTCCACAAAGGTGGGAGAGTATGAGGCCCAGGCAGAGGGCAGGTAATCGCTGGAGAGGGAAGTGATCACGATATTAAAACGCTCGAACCACATCCCAACATTGATCAGGATGGAGATAATAAACACCACCACCAGGTTGCTCCTGATCTTCTTGAACCACATCAGCTGGGGGATGATGGCATTGCATACGAACATGATCCAGAACTGCCTGGTAAATTCACCCGTGATCCGGTTATGGAAAAAGGTGAAAATCTCATACTCGTTCCCGGAGTACCACGCCAGGAAGATCTCTGTCAGGTAGGCCGTACCCATAATCAGCGAAACGAAGATCAGTATTTTGGCCACCTTGTCGAGATGGGAATTTGTCACGTAATCTTCCAGCTTGTATATTTTCCGCAGGATAATCATCAGGGTCATCACCATGGCAAATCCCGAGAAGATGGCCCCCACCACAAAATAGGGGGGAAAGATGGTGGTGTGCCAGCCCGGTTCCACCGAGACGGCAAAGTCGGTGGAGACAATGGAGTGCACCGATACCACCAGGACCGCAGCAATACCGCCCAGGATGTAGCTTAAACCTTCGTAGCGTTTCCACTCTCCGACCGAACCCCTCCAGCCCATGGCAAAGAATCCGTAGACTGCCTTTTTTACTTTCGATGTGGTATTATCGCGAATAGTAGCAAAATCGGGAATCATCCCCAGGAACCAGAAGGACGCCGAGATAAGCAGGTAAGCCGAAATGGCGATAAAGTCCCAGAAAAGAGGGGAGTTGTAATTTACCCAGAGTGGTCCGCGTGTATTGGGATAGGGGAAAATAAAAAAGAAATCCCATATCCGGCCCATGTGCAGGGCAGGGAAGATGGCAGCACAACCTACGGCCACCACTGTCATGGCCTCGGCCGCCCGGTTGATGGAGGAGCGCCACTCCTGACGGAGGATCAGCAGGAAGATGGAGAAAGCGGTTCCGGCGTGACCGATACCAATCCACCATACAAAATTGATGATGGCCCATCCCCAACCCACCGTATTATTCACGCCCCATGTTCCAATGCCCTGTGAAACCGTCACATAAATGGACCAAAATCCAAGCAGCATCATTATGGAACTGATACCCAGACCCACAATCCACCAGAATTTGGGCCGGGCATACAGCGGAGATGTAATGTCTGTGGTGATCTGAGTGAGGGATTTATTTCCCAGCACCAATGGACCCCTGACTTCCGTGTTGTACATATACTCTGTATTAGTTATTATCCATGTTGTTCATGACCCGATGCATGCTCTGTGTCATGAGAATCACTTTCACCAGGCGCCGGTTCCGTATTCCTGACCCTGGTCAGGTAGCCCACGGACGGAAGGGTATGCAGCTGCTCCAGCAAATGGTAATTACGTTCTTCCCGTTTCAGCTTGCTCACTTCCGATTCCGGATCGTTCAGGTTTCCAAAGACCAGGGCCCCGGATGGACAGGACTGCACACAGGCAGGCTGAATTTCCCCATCCTTTAGCGGCCTTCCCTCCAGTTTGGCCTCCAGTTTCTTCTCCTGGATGCGCTGTACGCAAAGGGTACACTTCTCAACAACACCTCGTTCCCGAACCGTTACATCGGGATTCAGTACCAGCTTGGAAAGCTCACTATTCTGGTTAAAATCGAATTTCTCATTGTTCATATACTTGAACCAGTTGAACCTTCTTACGCGGTAGGGACAGTTGTTAATGCAATACTTGGTCCCGATACACCTCACATAGGCCACCTGGTTCAGTCCCTCGTTACTATGCATGGTAGCTGAAACCGGACAGACATTCTCGCAGGGAGCATTGTCACAATGCTGACACATCACAGGCTGGTGGAACACCTTTGGATTTTCAGGCTGATCGCTGAAGTAGCGGTCGATGCGCATCCAGTGCATGATCCTCCTGTTCTTCACCTCCTCTTTCCCCACCACGGCCACATTGTTTTCTGCAATGCATGAGACCACGCAGTTGTTACACCCGGTACATTTATTCTGGTCCACCACCATTCCCCAGTGGTAGCCGTCGAATGTTGCTTCGGGATAAAGGGTCTGGTGATGTGCTTCAGCCTCCAGGTGAAAATGATTCCCGGCAGTGGGATCCTCCTGGAATTCCTTCAGTGTGGTTTCACGAACAATGGGCCTTCCCTCCATGGTATGGTGGGTCTGGGTTCGCGCAATGGGATAGGTCTTACCGGTAAGTTCAAGTTCTACTTTGTCATTTATGTAACAACGGTAGCCTTCTTTGTTCGCCACCCAGACAAAGGCATTCACACCCAGGTTCTCCCCTACCTTCCCGGCAACACTGCGGCCATATCCCAGGGCCAGTGAAACCGTTCCGTCTGCCTGTCCCGGCTGTATCAGCACCGGCACCTCCACCCCGTCGATGGCAACTACCATTTCATCTTCCAGTCCCCTCTGCGCTGCATCGGCAGGAGAAACGGACAGGTAGTTGTCCCAGCAGACTTTTGAAACCGGATCGGGCAATTCATGAAGCCAGGGATTATTTCCATAACGTCCGTCATTTAGACCCACCGGGGTATACAGGCTCAGGGTCAGATCAGATTCCAGGGGATTGAGTTCCACCTCGGGAGGACTGTAAGAGACGGAGACAGACCCTGGTGCAGGATCTGATTCAAAAAAGCCGGCCTGAAGTGTTTTCACCCACCACTCCTTGTCTCCCCTGGACTCCGGGGGAGCAATCTTATCTTCCCACCAGTATCGCACCAGATCCTCAAAGTTTCTCTGTAAGCCTCCGGCCCACTTTATCAAAGAATCCTGGTAGGCCCTGCTGTTGAAAAGGGGATGAATGCAGGGTTGTTGCAGGCTGAAGGATCCTTTTACCGGTTCGGCATCCCCCCATGCCTCCAGGTAGTGGTGGTCGGGACAGATTAGCTGGCAAGCCTCGGCTGTTTCATTGAGGGATGAACCCATATAGGCGGTGAATCCTGCCTTTTTTATGGCTTCAAATCCCCCCAGGCTGTAGATTGGATTTACATTGATCAGAAAGAGGTTGTCCACCTCGCCCCGGTCCAGTGAGCTTACAAAGTCCTGGAACTGCCTGTCATTTCCCTGTTTCACCTGTATAGTTCTTTCCAGGTCCAGGGTGGTCCCATAATTCCCCAGCATGTAATTGATGCCGGCCACCAGTTTCTGAATTTCCGGATCATTGGATCCACTTACAACCAGAGAGCTTCCACGATGAGCCAGCAAATCGGCCACTAAAGCATCAATATCCTTTATCACAGGTGGTACAGATATGGCAGGATTGGCTGTGGCGGCTGCAATGCGATTGTATATATTCCCCAGCATCAGTTGTGATTCAGCCGGAGTCACCGGGATACGCTCATCGGCATTGCTTCCTGTCATGGACAGGGCCGATTCAATCTGGATATGTTTGGACATCCGGGGATGTGCCGTGCTTACCTCCCGGGTGGAAGCATAGTCCCGCGCAAACTCCACAGGAGCAATCCAGGTTCCCAGGAAATCTGCATCAAAACTCAGGATGTATTTGGCCCGGTCAAAATGATAACCCGGGATTACAGCTGCTCCGAACAGGTCCATATGTGCTTCGCGGATCCCGGAAGCGGATACTTCATCATACTGGATCCAGGTAGCTCCCGGATGGGCGCGTAAGAATTTCCTGAATGCCTCATTTGTGGAGGGTCCGATCATCGTGGGAGTCACAATAACCGTCTTCCCTCCCTCTTCAAGCTTGCTGATCACCCAGCGATCCACTTCTTCCCAGCTAATGGTATTTCCGCTGAGGATGGGTTCCTTTAGCCTGGCATCGTCATAGAGGTTCAGCACCGATGCCTGCACCCTTGCACTGGTTCCACCCCTGGAAACGGGCGATTGCTGGTTCCCTTCAATCTTGATGGGCCTTCCGTCACGTACCTTCACCACCACACTGCAATACTCTGTACCGTCGAAAAAGGTAGATGCATAATAGGCAGCCTTGCCAGGAATAATTTCTTCCGGCTTAATCAGGTAGGGAATGGCCTTCTGAACCGGTTTTTCACAGGAGCTGACCACAGCTGCGGAGGCTACGCTGAAGCCAAACAGTTTCAGGAAATCGCGACGTGAACCACCGGTTCTCCCAGGTTTGCTTTCCTGTTCCCGGGTAATGCCCTTTTCAAATTCTTTTATACTTCTCCATTGCTTTTCCATGGATATCGCTCGCTTTAATAGTGACACTTGGAGCATTCGGTTCCCCCGGTAAGTTCAGCAGTTACCCGGTCAATCTCACCTGACTTCATCTTCTTCTGTAGCTCCTTATATTGTGTATAAAATTCATTATCAAAAAACTGAACCTCTGTGTCGCGGTGACAGTTGATGCACCAGCCCATGCTCAGGTCACCTCCCTGGCGTACCCTGTCCATCCTTTCAACGGCGCCATGACAGGTACCGCATTCAATTTTACCTACCTTCACATGCTGGGCATGACTGAAAAAAACATGGTCCTGCAGGTTGTACACCTTGACCCATTGAATGGGAGTACCGCTTTCCCAGGCATCCACCACTTTGCTGATCTGATGCTTTCCTGAATGGGATCCTTCTCTTGCAATAGAGTGACAGTTCCAGCAGATATTCACATCGGGAATGCCTGCATGTTTTGAGTGAGTCACCGTGGTGTGACAGTACTGGCAATCGATCTGATTGTCGGAGGCATGAACCGCATGGGAGAACTTTATGGGTTGGTCGGGCTCGTAGTTCTCCTGTCTGCCCAGAGAGGTCCCTGCCTCATAGAGCAATTTTACCTGCCATCCCAGGGCCACAATAAAAATAATGCCCAGGATATAACGGCGTTTTACCTTTTTAATAAAGAAGACATCCAGGATCACCCAGGTGAGTACTACCCCCAGGAGAATAAAAAGAAATATTTTATTGATCACCGGCTTCTTTTTGGTCAACCCCTCTTCCTCAAAATGGTCGAGAAATAATTTAATGTGCTCCACATCACTTTCATCCAGATGAAAGGTCTGATGCATTCTCGACATGGTAGCGCCGGTGGGATTCAGCACGGCCTTCCGGAACTCCTCCAGGCTCCTTTCCTTGTATTGCTTTGCAATCTCCCAGGCATTGGGATTCCAGTTAAAGGTGTCAATCTCTATGGTGTTATGACAATCGGCACAGGCCTTCGTTTCAAATTTCCCGTCAATCAAACCATAAAACAGGCGCTCTCCTCGCATCAGTCCTTCCGTTGATGCGTGGGAATCATGTTTCTCCTCTGTGCCTTTGGCATCAGACAGGGGGAGGATAAGTATAATCAGGAAGGAAAGAGAGAATGACAGGCTTGAGATTCTTCTCATAAATGGTCGGGTTTGATGTTAGGGTTAGTATCAGGCAAATCTTACATCGTGGTTTATGCAATTTATAACCTTCGATGTAAAATAACAACTACCGGAGGAACTGAAGAGCAAGTAAGCCGGGATATCTGCTATTTTTAATTCGTATAAATAATTTTACCCTATATTCGAAGATGCAATCGCTTTTCTCCGGATACTTCCTGCCTGTCACGCTGGCAATTATCACTCTTGGGATGGGCCTCTCGCTTACTGACAAGGATTTCAAAAATATCTTTCTGCATCCAAAAGCTGTGATCATCGGGTTGTGTTGCCAGATGATCCTGCTTCCTGTGATTGCCTGGCTGATTGCCCGTTCCATCCAGATTGACCCGCTTTTCAAAGTGGGCCTGATGATCATTGCTGCCTGTCCGGGTGGTGCCACCTCCAACCTGATCACCTACCTGCTTCGGGGCAATGTGGCCCTCTCCATTTCCATGACCGCCCTGAACAGCATGATTACCCTGATCACCATTCCACTGGTAGTACACTTTTCCCTGGAAGCATTTATTCATGAGGATGCTGCCATCCGGCTGAATGTGGGTGAGACCATCCTCAAGGTCTTCCTGATTACCATTGTCCCGGCCTTCACAGGCACCAGGATCCGGAAGAACTATCCTGATTTCTCAATACAACTGGAACGGCCTCTCAGGGTAGCCCTGCCACTGCTCCTGCTGGTGGTATATGCCGGTGTTATATTTATCGACCAGGGAACCGGAGCAGCAACACGTTCCGACTTTATTAGGATCTTTCCCTACACGCTTCTGCTAAACATCCTGGCCATGGCCTCGGGATTCCTGGTTGCCCGCGTCCTCCGCCTCCGGGTGATCAATCAGTTTACCATTTCCATTGAAGTCGGACTGCAGAATTCTGCACTGGCCATTTTTGTGGCAGCAGCGCTGCTGAAAAGCAATGATATGGCCCTGGTGCCCGTGGTGTACGGATCCTTTACATTCTTTAGCACACTGCTGTTCGGATGGAGCGTTAAAAAGCTGGGATGGGTCCCCAGGGCTAACGGTAGAGATACATAAAACCGGCTGATTCAAAGGGATTGCTCCCCCCTTCTTCCTCGATCACATAGTAATAGATCCCCTCTTTCAGTTCTTTGCCTTCCAGGCTGTTTCCATCCCAGAATATCCTTGGGGAGAGGGAGTGATATATGCGGTTGCCGGTGCGGGTAAAAATGGATAGCTCGTATACGGTGGTCCCATCGGTTTCCACTTCAAAATAGTCGTTAATCTGGTCGCCATTGGGAGTGAACACATTGGGGATTTCCAGCTCATCCCCCGGTGCTGCAACTTCCTTGATTTCCGACTGAATTACGATGGAATCCTGTTGCTGCCCTGCCACGTGAGGAAGCAACATGATGCAAAGGCAAATAATGGCAATGGTTCTGCTAATGGTCATATCTTCTCGGTCAGCTTCTGGACCACCCTAAAGTTATTAAAAAATTCCTTGGCGAATACCCTGATCGCCGTATATGTGGGAATGGCCAGGATCATCCCGACAATGCCTGCCAGGCTTCCTGCCATCATGATTACAATAAAAATTTCTATGGGGTGCGCGTACACACTGGTACCGAATATCACCGGCTGAAATACCAGGTTGTCGGTGAGCTGGGTAATGGCGAATACCAGGGTCATATATCCCATCATGGGCAGCAGTTGTGTTGCAAAATCGAGGTCCAGATGTGTTGCCACTCCCAGGACGATCCCCAGGGCAGCTCCTATCCACGGCCCCAGGTAGGGAATAATATTCAAAACTGCTGCGATGAGGCCGATGACCAGTCCGTGTCT
>JAYEOJ010000370.1:0-2806 GCA_034722835.1 Bacteroidota bacterium
CCCATCGACGCTGAATTCAATATCCAGGCCCTGGAGATTACTATTGGCCTGGCCTACTCCTTCTAGCTTAGCTGACACTGAAAAAGACACGGTGATCACATTAAGTAGTGATGGCCGGAGAACGTTTTATACAGTTTATCTGGAAACATAGATTGTACAGTGGAAAATCACTGAACACCACCTGTGGAGAAACACTGGAGATATTGAATCCCGGTGAACAGAACGGCCATGCAGGTCCTGACTACTTCAATGCCCGGATCAGACTCGAACAAATGACCTGGGCCGGAAATGTGGAAATACACCGCCGTGCTTCGGACTGGTACAGGCACGGGCACCACCTTAATCCGGGATATAACAATGTAATTTTGCATGTGGTGGTAGATCACGACACCGATGTTACCAACAGTCTGGGGCGCAGGATTCCAACCATGGTCCTCCGGTACCACCCCAGCCTGATCCGGAGATATGATACGCTGAAAAGAAGTGAAAACTGGTTGCCGTGTGGACCATATATTGGGAACATTCCCATCCAGAAGCTGAACCTCTGGCTAAGCTCACTTCAGGCAGAAAGAATTGCACAAAAATCATTTCGAATCGAACAGATTCTTTGCGACCCTGCAACGAGCCTTGACAAGGCATTTTACAGGGTCCTCGCCACGGCTTATGGAATCCCGGTAAACTCTTTGCCCTTTGAACTCCTGGTTAAAGGAATCCCATTTCCCCTGATAATGGATCACCGGGATAGTCTGCATGACCTGGAAGCGATCTTATTTGGCCACTCGGGACTGCTCTTTCCTGCCAGAGTGCTGGGCCCTTACCCGTCTTCTCTTTGGAATCGCTACCTGGAACTTAAGGAGTTCATCACAGAAAAAGCTCTTCCCCTGCACCTTTGGAAATTCCTGCGACTCAGACCACCCTCCTTCCCCACCCTGCGGATTTCCCAGTTTGCTTCCCTGATTCACCAAGGCTTTCCGCTAACATCGTGCCTGATGGGAATCAGATCCATGGCGGAAATGGAACAGCTCTTCCGCTGCGGGGCCAGTGAGTATTGGAATACACATTACCTGTTTGGCAAATATTCACCCCCCTTTCCTAAATTTCCGGGGGAACAGTTTATAACAACATTGATCATCAATGCGGTACTTCCCTTTCTCCATGCCCTGGACAAAAACGGAACAAGGATCCTGGCCGGCTCACAGACATCGGAGATCCTGCTTAACTTGAAGGCTGAATCCAACCTGATCATAAAAAATTGGGCTATATTTGGGATCAGGGCCAACAATGCTATGGAGAGCCAGGCCCTCTTACAGCTGTATCACGTTTACTGCAAACAAAAACGATGTCTGGATTGTCAAATAGGAGCAGATATAGTTATGACTGCGATTCATGAAAAGAAATAGTTTAAAACATGCTTATGTTACCCTCGGTCTGCTGATAGGTATCATCATCATTGGGACCACAGGTTATTTCCTGCTTGGATTCACACCTTCAGAAGCCGTTTACCAGACCATCATAACCATGGCCACGGTGGGTTTCGAGGAAGTACACCAGCTTGACAACCGCGGCATGTGGTTTACTTCTTTCCTGGTAGTAGTTTCCATCGGCGTATTTTTCTATGCGGTTACCTCATTTACCAGGTACATCGTAGAAGGAGTATTTATGAATTCATATAAAGACAATAAGGTGAAAAGAAAGATTGAGAAAATGACCGATCACGTGGTCATCTGCGGTTATGGGCGAAACGGCAAACAGGCAGCCATCGAGCTCTCCCAGCATGATGTGAAAGTCGTGGTAGTTGAGCAGCAGCCTGAAATTGTTCAGGTGCTCAGGGAAAGCCCCGGCATGTTATATGTAGAAGGGGATGCCACCGACGAGGAGGTAATGAAACTGGCCCACATTGAAAATGCCCGTGCCATGATCACAACCCTCCCAGAAGATGCTGACAACCTGTTTGTGGTACTTACCGCCAGGGAGCTGAATCCCGATATAAAAATTATCTCCCGGGCCTCGGTGGACAATTCGGATGTAAAGCTGAAGCGGGCCGGCGCCACCAATGTGATCATGCCCGACAAGATAGGAGGTCAGCGCATGGCCAAACTGGTCGCACAACCCGATGTGGTGGAATTCATAGAAACCTTGTTGCTTCAGAGCATAGACAGTGTGGTACTGGAAGAGATATCCTGTAAAGACCTGGCCGCCTGCTTTTCCGGCAAGACCATTTCTGAACTGGATCACGTGAATACCACAGGAGCCAAGGTGATCGGTTTAAAGCGTGAAGACAGGTCCTACCTGATCAATCCTGTTCCGGAAACCACCCTGAACTCCTCCGACATGCTGTTTGCTCTTGGAACCCGGGATCAGATCAACCAGCTAATCAAGACGATAAGCTCCAATTACCCGGCAAACTGAACCAGGATATCCCTATTGCTATTTCAAAATAAATATATACCTTTGCAACTCGAAATTCGAAACAGCATTATAAAGTAGAAAAAACAGGATGTATTTAACGACGGAGAAAAAGAAGGAAATCTTCAAGACGTATGGCAAATCCGAGGCTGATACAGGTTCAGCTGAAGGCCAGATTGCAATTTTTACCACCAGGATCAATCACCTAACTCAGCACTTGCTGACCAATAAGAAGGACTACAGCACTCAAAGGGCCCTGCTCAAACTCGTAGGTAAGAGGAGGAAATTGCTCGATTATCTCAAGGAGAAAGATATTGAGAGATATCGCGCTATCATCAAAGCCCTGAAGATCAGAAAATAAGAGATATTAGTAAGAAAAAAGGCAATCCAAGATTGCCTT